>NZ_RZPI01000073.1:0-12662 GCF_003998715.1 Mesorhizobium sp. M7A.F.Ca.CA.002.15.2.1 | reverse complement strand
CCCTGCTTCAGGATCCGGACTCACGCATCGCCGGCGCGGAGGTGGAGAGCAAGGGCCGGCGCACGAAGATCGTCGCGCGCCGCGGCGTCGTCATCGCAACCGGCGGCTTCGAATGGGACGCCGAGATGCGCGCACGCCACTTCCCCGGCGCCTTCGACCGGATCGGCAGCCCGCGCGGCAATGAGGGCGACGGCCAGAAGCTTGCGGCTTCCGTCGGCGCGCAATTGGACCGCATGGATCAGGCGAACGTCTATCCCTGCCTGCCGACGCGCTACCAGGGACAGTCGCACGGCTTGCCGATGACCTTCCAGGCCGAGCCGCATTCGATCGTGGTCGATCGCGAGGGAAAGCGCTTTGTCAGCGAAAACGCCTTCAACATCGGCGAGGCGATCGATGCGCGCGGACCGGATGGCGAGCCCGTCCATCTGCCCTGCTATCTCGTTGGCGATAATCGTTTCCTCAAAACCTCGCTGCCTTTCCGCTGGTATGCCTCCTACGAGCGCGACTGGATCAAGAAGGCCGATACCATCGCTGGCCTTGCCGCCAAGCTCGGGTTGCCGGCGGCGGCGCTGGAGGAGACGATCGCGCGCTGGAACGGCTTTTGCGAGAACGGGCACGATGCGGACTTCCACCGCGGCGATAATGGTTGGGAGGCATACAAGGCGCATGGCCCCGAGAACCGGCTGAAGCCGATCGACAAGGCGCCCTACGTCGGCATGACGATCAATCGCTCGATCCTCGGCACCAAGGGCGGGGCCCGGACCAACGAGCGGGCGCAGGTGTTGAGACCGGACGGCTCGATCATTCCCGGCCTTTATGCGGCAGGGCTTGCGATGGCCAACCCCATCGGCACGCGCGCCGTAGGGGCCGGCACCACGCTCGGCCCGAACCTGACCTGGGGCTTCATTGCGGCCGAGACGATCCTGCATCAGAACAGGTGATCGCGGAAGCCTACATGGCAGACGGCACCGAACCTCAGAAGCACACCGGAGGCATGGGGGTGATCGCCGGAGCCTACGGTCTTGCACGATCGCCGGTGTCGCCCTGGCCTGAACGTCCCGGAAGCGCTTCATGATCATTATTCGGCTGTCGCCGTGAATTGCAGGGAGCCGTAGGGGTGTTGGTGGATGTTTCGTCTTCGCCATCTAGCGGATTGGTTTTTTGATAGTTACGCCCGCTTGTCGTCCGGATGGCCAAGCTCGCAGAACCACCCGCCCAGATACTTCACCGATGGCGCCTTGGGATCCGGAATCTGCGTCTTCGCCTCGACCGCTGCGCGGAATGGCTCGGCGCTGTCTTGCGGGATGAACCCCAGATGGTTGGCGCCGCTGTTGTCGACCATTTTCAGCTTGTTGTCGGATATGCCGAACGAGATTGTGTGCCCGACGCGCGGCGCCGTCAGTGCTGCTTCGACCAGACGAACGCAGTCGGCGAAGGAAAGATACGACCACAGCATGCGTCGGTCGGCCGGTTCGGGAAAGGACGAGAAGATACGCAGGCAAGCCGTCTCAATGCCGAACTTGTCCCAGTAGAGCCGGCTCAGGCTTTCGACGAAATTCTTCGACACGCCGTAGAGGCTGTCGGGGCGCACCGGCGCATCGACGCCGATATGGGCTTCGACTTCATGATAGCCGATGGCATGCACCGAGGAAGCATAGATAACCCGCTTCACGCCGTGTTTCCGGGCGCCTTCGTAGATGTGGTAGGATCCGCGAATGCTGGAATCCAGGATCGTTTGCCATTCGCATTCAAGCGGCGCACCGCCGAAATGCACGATCGCGTCGCAGTCCTTGGTGGCCGCAAGTGTAGCCTCCATGTCGGCGAGATCGAAGACCGCTTCTTCCTCGTGAGGAGCAAGATCGCCGAACGGTTCGCGACCCGCCAGGCGGATCGTTTTTGCCAGCGGCACCAGCCCCTTTCGCAGTTCCGAGCCAAGCCGGCCGGCGGCGCCGGTGATCAGGATGCGTTCGTAATGCGGCATGGTCTACTCCACTTGCGCGACGGCGGCGTTGATCCGCGCGATCGCCTCGGCAAGCACCTCCTCGCTGGTGGCGGTGGAGATACGAAAATAAGGTGAAAGTCCGTAGGCAGTGCCCGGCACCGAGGCCACGCGGCCTTCGTTCAGAAGATAGGTCGCCACCGCCGTATCGTCCTCCAGCATGACGCCTTTTGGGGTCCTGCGGCCGATCAGGCTGGCGCAACCGATATAGGCATAGAAAGCTCCTTCCGGCGGCGGCAGCGTCAGGCCGTTGATGCGCCTTATGCCATCGACGACCAGGTTCCTGCGCGCCTCGAATGCATCGCGGAAACGAGCCACCTCGTCCTGCGGGCCATTCAGTGCGGCGACCGTCGCCGCCTGGGCAATCGAGCAGACCGAAGTGACCGACTGGCTCTGGATGATCGACATCGCCTTGACGAGTGGTGCCGGGCCGGCTGCATAACCGACACGCCAGCCGGTCATCGCATAGGCCTTGGCCACGCCGTTGACGATGAGGCTTCGGTCCTTGAGGTCAGGGCAGGCCTTGCCGAAGGATACGAATTCGCGGTTATCGAAGATGATGTGCTCATAGATCTCGTCCGACAGGATGAGCACCTGCGGATGCCTGGCAAGGACAGCGCCAAGCGCCTTGAGATCGTCGGCCGAGTAGACCGCTCCGGATGGATTGCCGGGCATGTTCAGGAACAGCCACTTGGTTCTCGGCCCGATCGCCTTTTCCAAGAGTTCGGGCGTCAGCCTGAAGCCGCCGCTTTCCCTGCATTCGACCGTGACGGGCGTGCCGCCTAGCAGCTTCACCATCTCAGGATAGGAGACGAAATAGGGCGCGGGCAGGATGGCCTCGTCGCCGGGTTCCAGCGTCGCCATCAGCGCGTTGAAGATGATCTGCTTGGCGCCGTTGGCCACGACGATGTCGTCGGCCGTGTAGTCCAGTCCGTTCTCGCGCCTGAACTTCCCGGCCACGGCCTCGCGCACTTCCGGCGAGCCGGCTGCGGCGGTGTAGAGGGTCTGGCCCGCTTTGGCGGCTGCATAGGCCGCTTCGATGATGTGGGCAGGCGTCGGAAAATCAGGTTCGCCAAGGCCAAGGTCGATGACGTCGACGCCTTTGACCCGTAGCGCCTTGGCCGCCTGCGAGGCGGCCATCGAAGCCGACGGCTTGACCACGGACAGGCGCGAGGAAATGTAGCTCATCGGCTTTTCTCCGAAATATAGCCCCTGGACACGTCCTGTGCCCGCGCCTCCGTACTGCGCCTGGAGGGATCGCCATAGCCGCCACCGCCAGGAAGTTCCAGCACCAGACGACGCCCTGCCGGAACGTGCTGCCAGCCCTTGGGGCGCATCAGCGTGCCATCGTCGAGCCTGACGATGCCGGCTATCCCGTCCTTGCCGCCATCGCGTCCCTTGGCCGGATGGTTGACCCGGTCGAACATGGCGGAAAAATCGAACTCGTGGCCTTCAGTGGCCGCGATTTCGAGGATCTGGCCGAGGCCGCCGCGAAATTCCCCGTCGCCCCCGGAATCGGGACGCAGTTCCTTGCGCCAGATGACGATCGGCCCGGTGTGCTCGGTCGCCTCGATCGGCATGGTATGGACACCGGACGGAAAGGCGGTGGCGGACAGCCCGTCCAACGTCGGGCGGGCCCCCATGCCGCCGGAATTGAACATCAGCACCTCGGCGCGGCGTCCATCGCTCCCGGCGACCGGCCTGACCGAGATGTGGATGTTCCACAGTGCCGCCGCCCCTTCGGCAAGGATCTGGCCCGGCAGCGCCTTGGCCAGCGCGCCCAGCACCAGATCGGGCACCATATGGCCGATGACGTGCCGCAGGGAGACCGGCGCCGGCCGCGGGGCGTTCAGGATGTTGGTCGGCGACGATATAGTGAACAGAGCAAGCGAGGCCGCATTGTTCGGGATCTCCGGCGCCACGACGCATTTCAGGGCGTAGCAGGCATAGGCCTTGCTGTAGATGATCGGAACGTTGATGCCCCATCGGCTTGTCGGATCGGTGCCGGAGAAATCGACATTCAAATGGTCGTCCTCAATCGAGACAGCTGCCACCAGCTTGACCGGCGTATCGTAGCCGTCGGTCACCAACTCGTTCGACCAGGTGCCTTTCGGCAGCGCCTTGATGCGCTCCAGCGTCGCGTCATGCGTGCGCGTGAAGATGAACTCTCCCAGCCTGTCCAGCGATGCCAGGCCGATCTCCTTCATCATGTCGACCAGGCGGCGATGGCCGACCTCGTTGCAGGCGGCCAGCGAATAGAAGTCGCCGACGACCTGGTTCGGCTCGCGCACATTGGCGCGCAGGATCTTCACCAGATCGAGGTTCACCTTGCCGCGCTCGGCGAACTTCATGATCGGGATCTGGATTCCTTCCTCGTAGACTGACTTGCCGTCGGCGCCGAAGCCACGTCCGCCAACATCGACCACGTGCGCGGTGCAGGCGAAGAATGCCACCAGTTCGCCGTTCAGGAACGAGGGCGAGACCATGGTGATGTCATGGAGATGGCCGGTGCCTTTCCAGGGATCGTTGGTGACATAGGTGTCGCCCTCGTACATCTCCTCGCGCGGGATCTCGTTCATGAACTGCAGCACGGCCTCGGCCATGGTGTTCACATGCCCGGGCGTACCGGTCACGGCCTGCGCCAGCATCTCGCCGCGCGGATTGAACACGCCGGCCGACAGGTCGCCCGATTCACGCACCGACGTGGAGAAGGCCGTACGCAACAGGGTCAGCGCTTGCTCCTCGACCACCGAAATCAGGCGATTCCACATCACCTGCATGCGGATTTCCAAGATGTCGCTCATGCCTGGACCCCTTTGCGGATCAGGAGGATCGAACCGTCGCTCTGTAGCGCGGCATCGAAGAGAGTGGTGACGACCGTCGACGTCTCACGCTCGACGATCACCGCCGGACCGCTGATGCGATCCCCTGGCGAAAGGTCGGCGCGTTCGATGATGGCTGAAACCTGCACGGTTCCGGTCGCCGGATCGAAAACCTCGCGCGTTTGCGAAGCGGCGACGGTCCTGGTCCCCATGGTGATCTCGTGCCTTGCGGGCGCCGGCCGCACGTCCTGCGCCTTGACCGACCAGGTGACGATCTCGATTTCCAATCCGTCGAGGCCATCAATGGCACGGCCGAAGAAGCGCGCATAATTGTCCCGGAAGGCGTCCTTGAGGCTCACCTCATCGCCGGGCTTGAACGCCCTGTCGGGCAGCGGCACCGGGATTTCCCAACCCTGGCCGGCATAGCGCATGAAGGCGGTGATCTCGCGGGTGATGGCATTGTTAGTGCCGGCTCGCACGAAGCTCTCGGCAGTCGTCTTCAGCCCGTCGAGCAGCGCATTCACCTCGCATGCATCGAAGCGCGACAGCCGCATCAGCTTGGAAGCCAGCGCCTCGTAGCCGAACGGCGCCTTGAGAAAACCGATGGCCGAGCCGACGCCGGCGCCTTGCGGGACAAGGCACTGTTCGACGCCAAGCTTCTCGCACAGCCGCGCCGCATGCAGGGGCGCTGCACCGCCAAAGGCGATCATGACATTGTCGGAGATGTTCTTGCCGTTTTCCACCGCGTGGACGCGGGCGGCATTGGCCATATTCTCGTCGACGACCTCGCAGATGCCGAAAGCGGCGGAAACGGAATTGAGCGAAAGCCGGGTGCCGACATCGCGGGTGATCGCCTGCTCGGAAGCCTGCGTGTCGAGCCTGATGGCGCCGCCGGCGAAATTGTCGGGATCGAGCTTGCCCAGCACCAGGTCGGCATCGGTGATGGCCGGGCGGCTGCCGCCACGCCCGTAGCAGGCGGGACCGGGTTCGGACCCGGCACTTTCCGGGCCGGTCTGGATGCGGCCCATGGCGTCGACCCAGGCGATCGAGCCGCCGCCGGCGCCGATCTCGATCATCTCGATGACCGGGATCGAGATCGGCATGCCGGAGCCTTTGCAGAAGCGATAGGTGCGGGCGACCTCGAAGGTCCGCGCCGTGCGCGGCGAATAGTCCTCGATCAGGCAGATCTTCGCGGTCGTTCCGCCCATGTCGTAGGAGACGACGGAGTCCAGGTCGAAGCGCCGCGCCACGTCGGCCGCAAAAATGGCACCGCCGGCCGGACCGGACTCGACCAGGCGCACCGGAAATTCGGACGCGGTTTCCATCGAGATCAGTCCGCCGCCCGAGTGGATCATGAACACCGGACAGTTCGCCCCCATCTCCTTCAGCCGCACCTGGAGGCGCACCAGATAGTCGGCCATCTGCGGCCGGACATAGGCATTGGCGCAAACCGTGTTGAAGCGTTCGAACTCGCGCATCTGCGGCGAGACCTCAGCGCTGATGGAAATCGGTATGTCCAGCTTTCTGGCGAGGATCGCGCGTGCCCGCTGCTCATGCACCGGGTTCATGTAGGAATGGATGAAGCCGATGGCGACGGCGCCGAAGCCGCCCGCGGCGATGCTGTCGGCGATCTCGTCGAGCGCTGCTTCGTCCAGCGGCTGCAATTCCTTTCCGTCCGCGCCGATGCGCCCCTTGACCGTATAGCGATGCTCGCGCGGGATCAGCGGCGGCGGCAGCTTCAGGTTCAGATCATACTGTTCGAACCGGTTTTCCGTGCGCATCTCGATGACATCGCGAAACCCTTCGGTGGTGACCAATGCCGTCTTGGCGCCACGCCGTTCGATGAGCGCGTTGGTCGCCAGCGTGGTGCCGTGAATGACGATGTCGAGGTCCGCCAGCGTGATGCCGGCGTCGCGCACGACGATCTCGATTCCGTCGAGGATAGCCTGTTCGGGGGCGGCATAGTTGGTCAGGATCTTGGTGGAAAAGATCGTGCCGCGCACATCGACCACAATATCGGTGAACGTGCCGCCGATATCCGCGCCGAGACGGATGTCATTTGCCGTACTGGTCATGCGTTGGCCTTATGCGAAGCGAGCGCTGCGTCGCGCATTTGGGAAAGGGTTTGACGCGGCGTGATCGCCTCCGGGGAAATATCCAGCTCCAGGACCGCGCCGGTCGCGGATGCCAGCGCCCTGCCGAAAGCGCCGGCGAACTCCCCCGTCGCGCCGACCCGCTCGGCGTGGAAGCCATAGGCCCGGGCGATGCCGACAAAATCCGGGTTCTCGATGTTCGTTCCCGACACGCGCGCCGGATAGTGCCGCTCCTGATGCGCGCGGATGGTCCCGTAGATGCCGTTGTTCAGGATGAGGACGATCGGCTGCGCCCCGGCCTGCATCGCCGTCCCCAACTCCTGGCAGTTCATCTGGAAATCGCCGTCACCGGCAAAACAGACCACCGTGCGTGAGGGAAAGGCCACTTTGGCCGCGATGGCCGCCGGCAGGCCGTAGCCCATGGCGCCGGATTGCGGTGCAAGCAGCCGCGCCTTTGGCCCGAACCTGAAGAACTTGTTTGGCCACACGGTGAAATTGCCGGCGCCGTTGGTGAGGATGACGTCGTCGGGTAGGTTCTCGCGCAGCCAGCGGCTGACTTCGACCATGTCGACCGGGCCCGGCTGGGCAGGCGCGGTGAACGTGCCCTCATAGCTTTGGCGTGCCTGCGACCGCCACGCGCCCCAGTCGCCCTTGACCGGCGAGAGCGCCTTGGCGAAGGCGTTCGGCCCGGCATGGATGCCAAGCGAGGGCACGTAGATCTTGCCGATCTCGCGATCCGAAGCGTGGACATGGATCAGCTTCTGCTTCGGCTCGGGCACAGACAGCAGCGTGTAGCCATCCGTGGTCATCTCGCCGAAGCGCACATTGATCGCCAGGATCACATCGGCGTCCCGGATCAGCTTCTTGACATGCGGGACCATGCCGACACCGGCCTCGCCGACGAAGACCGGTGAGCCATTGTCGAACTGATCCTGGAAACGGAACGCCGCGACCACCGGAATGTCGGAGGTCTCGGCGAAAGCCTGGAGCACGGCACGCCCGTCAGCTGACCAGTTGGCACCGCCGATCAGGATCACCGGTCTGCTGGAGGCGGCCAGCATGGACCGGGCCTCGGCCAGCGCATCGGCATCGGCCGCGGCCTCGAACACCCTGGCAGGCCCGCTGAGCGCCGCGACATCGGTCAGCGTCGTCAGCATGTTCTCGGGCAGGGCGATCACCACCGGGCCTGGCCGCCCGGTGAGCGCCGTGGTCCAGGCCCGGGCAATGATTTCCGGCAGGCGCTCGACAGCGTCGATCTCCACCGCCCATTTCGCCATCGTGCCGAACACCGCGCGGTAGTCGATTTCCTGAAACGCTTCGCGGCCGCGCATGTCGGTGCCGACCTGGCCGACGAACAGGATCATCGGCGAACTGTCCTGCATCGCCGTGTGCACGCCGATGGACGCATTGGCGACACCCGGTCCGCGCGTCACGAAGCAGATGCCCGGCGAACCCGTCAGCTTGCCATAGGCCGAGGCCATGAATGCCGCGCCGCCCTCGTTGCGGCACAGCACGTAGTCCAGCTTTCCACGAGTGTCGTGCAGCGCGTCCAGCACGGCCAGATAGCTTTCGCCCGGCACACCGAAACTCTTGGTCGCGCCGAGCGCGATCAGGCATTCGACAAGAAGGCGACCGCCATTGCGGATCATGCTGCGACATCCTTCATTCAGGCGGCAAGCGGATCGAGCCTGCCTTTCGGATTCATACGTGCACGCTGGCGCATCGAGACGAAACCAAGAAATGCCGTCTATTCGAAAGTTTTTCTTTCCCGAGAGGCGCGAACCAGGACGTCCGGGTTCATCGTGCCCAGCGGATCGAACGCGCCTTTGAGCCGCGCCATGAGCTCTCGCTCCACCAGGCCGCGATTGCGGTCGGCCATGACCACCTTTGCCCGGCCAAGCCCATGCTCGGCGGCAAAGCTGCCGCCCATCTGAGTGGCAAGAGATGACAGCGCCTCTGCGAACAGCTCGGCCTTGCCGTCGAAATCGGCACGACCTTCCGGCGGAGACAAATTGTAATGGATGTTTCCGTCGCCGAGGTGCCCGAACGGGTTTATCCGCACACCGGGAAGAATGCCGCCGCAGATCTTCGCGCCAGCCTCGACGAAACGGGCGATTGCACCTGGAGGGACGGAGATGTCGTGCTTGAGTTGCTCGCCTTCCAGCCTTTGTCCCTCCGGTTGCTCCTCGCGCAGCCGCCAGAATTGTGCGCGATGCGCACCTGTCGCCGCCAGCGCGCCGTCGCTAACCAGGCTCTGTTCCATGCCCCATTCCAGAGCCGAAGCCAGGATCTCGTCCAGGGGAACGCGTGACGACCCCGATGCCAGTTCGACCAGCAGATAGACGTCGCCCCGTGTCTCCAGTTGGTAGGCAAGGTCGGGCACGTGCTTGAGCGCCAATCGCAGGCCCACATCGGAGAAGAACTCGAGGCCAGTCAGGAATTCCCCGGCCTCGCCGCGCAGGAAGGCGCCGAACGAAACGGCGGCGGCAAAGTCGGGCAGGACCAGAAGGGCGCTCGCTTGCTGCCGAGGCTTGGGGTAGAGCCGCAGGATCGCGCGCGTGACGATGCCGAGCGTGCCCTCAGCGCCACAGAACAGCTTGCGCAGTTGATAGCCGGCATTGTCCTTCTGCACCGCGCGCAGTCCGTCCCAAATCCCGCCATCAGGCGTCACGACTTCGAGACCCAGGACGAGATCCTGCATCATGCCGTATCGGAAAGCCTGGCTGCCGCCGGCATTGGTGCCGATCAGGCCGCCGATCCTGGCGCTGCCTTCTGCGCCCAGATGCATTGGAAACATCAGCCCATGCGGCTCCAGCGCCTCGTGCAGCGTGGCCAGCACGACACCCGCCTCGACGACGATCGATCCGCTGTCCAGATACGGCTTCCCGATCGCCGTCATGCGTGACAGCGAGACGATCACCGCATTCGGCTGCTCGGCGACGGCGGCGCCGCAAAGCCCGGTGTTTCCGCCTTGCGGCACGACTGCCAGTCCGGCCTCGCGACATAGTTTGACGACACTGGCAACCTGCGACGTATTCGCGGGCCTGGCAACGCCAAGAGGTGCGACGCCGTAGCGATTGAGCCAATCGCGCTGGTAGGGCTCGGCATCCCGGCCCGAAAGCCAGCCTTTCGGCCCGAGAATCTCGTGCAGCGCGGTGGCGGGATCGGTCATTGATTTACCCGAGTTAGCTGAGGGCGTGCCGTGCGACACGTCCCGGATCGTTGCTTCCAATCAATGACCCAGCACCTGCGACAGGAATTGTCGAGTGCGCTCGTTGCGGGAAGAGGTGAAGAACTCGTCCGGAGGCGCTTCTTCGAGGATCTCGCCGCCGTCCATGAAAAGCACCCGGTCCGCCACGCGACGCGCAAAGCCCATCTCATGCGTCACGCAGATCATCGTCATGCCTTCCGAGGCAAGCGTGACCATGACGTCAAGCACTTCGGAAACCATTTCCGGATCGAGCGCCGAGGTCGGTTCGTCGAACAGCATGATCTGCGGCTGCATGCAAAGTGCGCGTGCAATGGCGACGCGCTGCTGCTGACCGCCGGACAATTGGCTGGGATATTTCATGGCCTGCTCGGGAATGCGCACCTTCTCCAGGTAGTGGCGGGCGGTTGCCTCGGCTTGCGCCCGCGGCTGCTTGCGCACGATCATCGGGGAGATCATGCAGTTCTCCAGCACCGTCATGTGCGGGAACAGGTTGAAGTGCTGGAACACCATGCCGACTTCACGCCTGATCTCGTCGATATTGCCGACATCGTCGTTGAGCTCGGTCCCGAGCACCGCGATGCGGCCGCCATTGTGCTGTTCGAGGCGGTTGATGCAGCGGATCATCGTCGATTTGCCGGAGCCGGAGGGTCCGCAGACGACGATTTTTTCGCCCCGTTGTACGGAAAGGTTTATCCCGCGCAGTGCTTGGAACGTGCCGTAGTATTTGTCGAGGTTTTCGATGCGGAGCGCCGGCTCACCGGTCGAATTGGTTGAGATCACCTGCACGCCTCCTTACCGTTCGCTGACCGACATGCGGCGCTCGAGAAAGGCGCCATAGCGGGATAGGCTGAAGACGAAGATGAAGTAGATGAAGGCGATGAAGGCATAGACTTCGACATAGGCGAAGCGCCATTCGCCGGTGCCATAGGCGGCATTGCCGGAAGCCAGGATCTCGAAGAAACCGACGATGACCACCAGCGAGGTCTCCTTGAACGAGATGACGAACTGGTTGATCGTGGCCGGCATCGCGTTGCGCATTGCCTGAGGCAGGAGGATGCGGCTGATGCGTTGCCAGTAGCGCATGCCGAGCGCCATGGCAGCCTCCTCCTGTCCTGTCGCAACGCCCTGCATGCCGCCTCTCACGATCTCAGCCTGATAGGCGGAGAAGAACAGAGCGGAGCCGAGGATCACGCGGTAAAGCTTATCGCCCTGCAGCCATTGCGGCAGCGCGAACGGCAGAACCACTGCAAAGGTGAAGAGGATCGATATCAGCGGAAGCGACCGGACCCCGTCGATGATGAGGCCGGTGGTCCGCGAAATCCAGGGCAGCTCCGACCGGCGTAGCAAGGCCAGGCAGATCGCCAAGGGGAAACCGATCAGGCAGGTGGTAACGAAGATGAACAGGGTCAGCGCCAGCCCGCCCCAGGCTTCCTCGCCGACATGGGCAAGGCCAAGCACGCCGCCTTTCATCAATAGGTAGAAAAGGCCTGTTCCGGCTCCCCATACCAGCGCGATCCGGCGGCCCGTCCAGAACGCCGGGATACAGCTCAGCACCGTCATCACCACAACGGCGACGCAGGCCAGCGCCGAGCGCCATTGTTCCTCGTAGGGATAGAGGCCGAAGAAGATGATCCGCCATCTCGCTGCGATGACCGACCAGCAGGCTCCCGCTGTCGCCTGGCAGGCTTCCGGCCCGCCGCTGGTGGTGAAGACAGCCGAGAAAACCGCCCAATTCAGCAGCTTCCAGACCAGGAAGACCATGATCGTCAGACAGGCCAGCGACACCACCGCCTGAAGCGGCGTCGCGAAGAAGCGTCGCCTCAGATCCTCAAGCCTGCCGGGAGCGGGTGGAGCGACAATGACCATCTCCATCTCTCAGCCCCTCAGTTGATTGCCCTTGAGGGCAATTGCCTTGTTGATGCGGTTGAAGACGGCGGCAAGGCTGAGGTTGATGGCGAGGAAGCCTGCCATCAGGATGCCGATCGCTTCGAGGGTTTGCCCGGAATGGTTGATCGTCAGCGCCACAATCATGAAGAAGTCGGTGAAGCCCACGGCGATGCCCATCGTCGTCGCCTTCATCAGCCAGACATACTGATTGGCAAGGATCGGCAGCATGGCACGCAGCGCCAGCGGCAGCCGCACCAGCGTGAAGACCCGCCAGGGACTAAGGCCCAAGGAAAGGGCTGCCTCGACCTGGCCGGTGCCGACAGATTTGAAGCCTCCGCGCACGATCTCCGCAATGTAGGAGCCGCCATAGATGGCGATGGCGATGGCGAGGGTGGCGAACTCCGGAGGGATACGCAGGCCGCCTCTCAGATTGAGGCCTTGCAGGGCAGGGAAGTCCAGCAGCGGCGTATCCGGCAGACGTCCGAGAGCCAGAATGATGGTCGCGCAGGCCAGTGCCGCTGCGGCGGCGGCAAACTGGATGGTGCGCCGCTGGCCGATCGGCTGGGCAAGGAGCGACGTCCTGCCCAGCCAGGCCGGCAGCACGATGGCCGCGATCACAGCCACTGTGGCTGCGGCAAACGCGGCACTGC
>NZ_RZPI01000739.1:0-2607 GCF_003998715.1 Mesorhizobium sp. M7A.F.Ca.CA.002.15.2.1 | reverse complement strand
CCGCGCGGGCAAGCAAGGCGTTCGACGTATCTTCTGCACGGGCGTGCAGGCGACGGTCGGCCTCCTCGAAGGTGCGGGCGATGTCTTCGGCCCGCGCCAGCAGGGCCGCGGAGGTCTGCTCGGCGCGCTCGGCGATCTTGCGGTCGGCGTCGCTGAACGCGGCACCGGCCTGCTCGTGCAGGGTGCTGGTGACTTCCAGCACCTTTTCGCGCAGGGCGCCGGCGACAAACACGGCGCTCTTCTCGAGCACGGCGCGGACGTTGTCGACGCCTGTCGAGAGCGCACGTTCCATGGTGCCGGCGCGCTCCTCGATGATGCCGGTCTGGCGACTGAACGCCTGCTCGATCTTCTCGACATCGGCAGCGATCGCGTCGGAAATGCCGGTGCTTCTGGCAGCGATCTGGTCGATATGGCCCGACAGCGAGCGGTCAACGTCCTTGCGGGTCTCGGCGAGCTTGCCGAGATCGTCTTCCAGCGCGCGGGTCAACATATTGCGGCCTTCGGACAGCTTGCCGACATGTCCGGCGATGACGTCGTCGATGTCGCTGCGGCTTTCGGTCAGCTTCTGCAGGTCGGCTTCGAGGGCGCGTTTGAGAATGTCGCGGCCCTCGGCCAGCTTCTCGACCTGGCCGGCAACCAGACCGTCGATGCTGGAGCGGCTTTCGGCCAGCTTGGCGAGATCGGCTTCCAGCGCGCGCTTGAGAACATCGCGACCTTCGGCGAGTTTCTCGACCTGGCCGGCGACCAGACCGTCGATGCTTGAGCGGCTCTCGGCCAGTTTGGCAAGATCGTCCTCGAGCGCCTTGGACAGGGTCGAGCGCTCCTGGACAAGCCTTTCCGCGTGGCTGTTAACGAGGCCACCGACGTTTTCGAGGTCGGCTTCAAGCGCTTTCGACAGCGTCGAACGATCCTGGACGAGCCTTTCGGAATGGCTGTTGACCAAGCCATTGACGCTTTCGAGGTCAGCCTCGAGTGCCCGGGCGAACTGTGCCCGGTCATCGACCAGTTTCTGCGACTGGTCGGCAATGGTCCCCTTGATCGCGTTGAGGTCGGATTCCAGAGCGCGCCGCAGGATATCTCGGCCCTCGGACAACTTCTCGACCTGACCCGCAACCAACCCGTCGATGCTGGAACGGCTGTCGGCCAGCTTGGCGAGGTCGTCCTCAAGGGCCCTGGACAGGGCGGAGCGGTCTTGGACAAGCTTGTTCATGTGATCGGCGATGACGCTGTTCACATTCTGCAGGTCGGCTTCCAGGACCCGGGAAAGCTGACCGCGATCCTCGGCCAGCTTTTCCGACTGGCTTGAGATAACGCCCTTGATCGTGTTCAGGTCGGATTCCAGCGCGCGCTTGAGAATGTCGCGGCCTTCCGCCAGCTTCTCGACCTGACCGGCGACCAGACCGTCGATGCTCGAACGGCTTTCGGCCAGCTTGGCAAGGTCGGCTTCAAGGGTCTGCGACAGCAGGCTGCGGTCCTCGGCCAACCGTCCCGAATGGCTTTCGATCAGGCCGCGTATGCCGGACAGATCATTGTCGAGCGAATGGGAAAGCTGCGTGCGGTCTTCCGCCAGTTTGGCGGAATGGGTTTCGATGAGGCTCTTGATGCCGACGATGTCGTTTTCCAACGCCTTGGCGAGCACGGCGCGGCCTTCGGCGATTTTTTCCACCTGACCGGCGACCAGACCGTCGATGTCGGCGCGGCTGTCGGACAGTTTTCCGAGATCGGCTTCCAAAGCGCGCGACAGAATGTTGCGGCCCTCGGCGAGTTTTCCGACATGTCCGGCGACCATTTCATCAATGATCGTACGAGCTTGCACCAGCTTCCCGGAGTCTTCATTCAAGGCAATAGAGAGCCTGTTGCGACCTTCTTCCAGCCTTTCGAGATGGCTGCCGAGCGATGCATCGATGGCCGCCCGCGATTCATTGACCTTGCGCAGATCCTCTTCGAGAGCGCGCGAGATCAGGCTGCGGCCTTCGGCCAGCTTCTGCACCTGGTTGGTTACTGCCGCATCGATGCCGGCGCGGCCCTCGGCGAACTTCGCCAGGTCGGCCTCCATGGCCGCGGCCATGCGCTCGCGGCTTTCGGACAGTTTCCTGCTGTGGTTCTCGACAGCTTCCTCGATGCCGACGCGGGCGTCGGCGAGCCGCTGGATGTCACTGTCGAACGAACGCGACACGACGTGACGGGCGGCTTCCATGCGTCCGGCGAAGTCGCTGGCGCGGGCTTCGAGCATAGAGGAGGTCGAAGTGACGATGTCGGCCATGTCGGCGCCGATCTGGGTCTTGCCCTGATCGATCATCGCCGACAGCGTGTCCTTGCTCTCGGCGAAGGTGTGCGCGATTTCGCGGGCGCGCTCGACCAGCGTTTCATTGATCTGGCGGGCGCGGGCCTCGAGTGCCGCATTGAGCTTCTGCGTTCCGGTGTCGAGCGCCTCGGCGCGGGTCTGGAACTCGCTGATCAGCGCCTGGCCGCGTTCGGCGAGCGTGCGCTCGATGCCGTTGAGGCTGGCCTCGAATTCGGAATTGAGGGTGCGCGCGGCGCCGCCTAGCAGCGACACCATGCCGGTGGTGCGATCGTCGAGCAGATCGGTCAACGACCGCGTCAGTC
>NZ_RZPI01000738.1:0-2610 GCF_003998715.1 Mesorhizobium sp. M7A.F.Ca.CA.002.15.2.1 | reverse complement strand
AATCCCCCGCCGGTCGGCGAGCGCTCCTGGGGCCCGACCTACGCTTTTCCCCGCCACGGCCAAGGCGACCAGGCCGACTGGCTGCGCGACACCAACCAGCGCACCATGGCCTTCGCCATGGTCGAGACGCGTGCAGCCCTCGATGCGCTCGATGGCATCCTCGACACGCCCGGCATCGACGGCATCTTCCTGGGCCCGTCGGATTTCTCGATCGCCTGGAGCAATGGCGCCACGGTCAATTCGACGCTGGAAAGCATGATGGAGACGGTGGCGTCGGTGGCCGAGCGCACCCGCAAGGCCGGCAAACATGCGGCGATCTACGTTGTCGAGCCGGCAATTGCCGGCCGGGTCGTGTCGATGGGCTATCGCCTGCTGGCCATGGGCTCGGAGCATGCGCTGATTTCACTGGGCGCAAAGACCCTGCTCAAGGGCATCAAGGATTCGATCGGATCCTGAACCCGAACCGGACGCACTGCCGTCACAGCGCCGGGCGGTTAGGCGCTCGACGCCGCAGGCGCCGCGGCGATAGGTCCGCCGCGCCTGAACCTGTTGAACAGGGCGCCGACCATCTGGACCCACCAGTTGTTGAAGGTCATGAGCGGCAACGCCGCGAGGATCGAACCCAGTATGGCGGCGGCGGCGCCGAGTGCGGTGGAACCGCTTGTCAACAAAACCCATGACCCCAATGAGCAGATAACGGGTACATGCACGAGGTAGAGTGGGAAGGACAGCTCGCCCAGAAAACGTGCCACCTTACCCGAGAACCATGATAAAGGCTCATCCACACTCAGCACCGCGTAGACCAACATGACGCTTGCCGGGATGGCCACGCAGGCTTGCCGCAGGCCCACATCGGAAGCCACGTCAAGCACGGCGAACGGGCGATATATGCCCACGGCACTCCCCGCATAACCCAGCAGCGCCAGGGAAACCATCACCATGGCGCCTCTCACCCACCGATTCGGGCGAAAATCCATGGCGAGAAGCGGATAGAGCAAGAGGCTGGCCGGAAAGGCACAAAGAAAGTAACTGACTTGCAGCGCCAGGAACACGACTGCTGCTATGCAGACCCAGAACGATAACGTCCAGCGGCCTTGAAGGAAAAAGACGATCGGGGCGAGGGCGAAGGTCAGCATGCTCCCCCAGAACTCGACCGTCATGGTCCACAGACTGCTGTCATAATAGTTGTCGCCGTAGATGAACGTCCGCCACGCCCCTTGCAGAAACGCGTCGGCGAAACTCGCAGTCTCCGGCGATAGCACCTTTGAAGCATTGCCGAAACTTCTCAGCCAGTCGGATTGGGTGACGGCGGCCGCATCCTTGATGAAATACAGGTCGAGCTTGAAGATGATGCAGGATGCCAGCGTCGTAACGAGTACCGGGCCGGCCAGGCGTGGCAGGCGCTTGATCGCACCCAACCGCAGATCTTGTGCCTTGCTGGTCTGAAAATAACGCTTCACGAGCACGTAGGAAGACAGGACGAAAAACAGGTAGACGGCGGAGCCGCCATTGAACGCGACGAAAGCCAGGCTTGTTTTGAGCGATTGCCCGGCCAAGTCTCCCTCGCCTTCCATCAATGGCGCAAAAGCACCCAAACAATGCCCATTCAGAACTACGAGCGCGGCGACACCTCTTAACAATTCGAGTGAAGCATCCTTGGCCAAGTATGGGCTTTCTTTGAATAATTGCTATTTAGTACGCGCGAATATAATCGTTCGGCGAACAGAGTTCGCCGTTGCTGGAGAGATTATCGCGATCTGCATTAAATTATTGTTCACGCAAGCCGGATGGCCTGCCGAGCAGCTTCGTGTTCAGGCTTTGACCGTATATATTACAGGTCCGTCAGGAACTTGGCGAAGGTCATGGAGCCTTCGGGCCAAGGGCCGAATCCTGAATCCTCGCTGAGATGCCCGGTCTCGCCGGCGTCGATGAACAGCGAGCCCCAGGCCCCGGCAATGTCCTCGGCGACATCGAAGGCGCAGAACGGGTCGTTGCGGCTGGCGATCACGATCGAAGGAAAAGGCAGCGGTTCGCGCGGGTAGGGGCCGAAGGTCATCAGGTGCCTTGGCTTGATCTTTGGATTGGCGACATCGGGCGGCGCCACGAAAAAGGCCCCGGCGACCGGCTTGCGGAATTGCGGAATGGCTTGCACTGCGGTGGCGACGCCAAGTGAGTGCGCGACCAGGACGACCGGCCGCTCGGCCTCGTTGACCGCCTTGGCGACGCTCGCCGTCCAGTCCTCGCGCACCGGCTTCGACCACTCCGCCTGTTCGACGCGGCGCGCCGTCGACAGCTTCGACTGCCAGCGGCTCTGCCAATGGTCGGGGCCGGAATTGGTGTAGCCCGGCACGATGAGAATATCTGCGTCTCTGACCTTCATGGCGCTGAGATAGCGAGCGGCATCGCTTCGTGCAACCGGCAGAAACGCCACGTTTGATCACAATAGTGAACACCATGTTCGCTTCTTCGCGTCTTGTGTGAACGATGCGGATGGACGATCTGTGGTCAGGAAAAGAAACAGCCGTGCGCGGGAACCCTGACTTTGGAACTGACACGACGTACAATGATCGGCGGAGTGGGGTTTCTCGCTTTGGGAGCTTCATCGCAGGC
>NZ_RZPI01000737.1:0-2622 GCF_003998715.1 Mesorhizobium sp. M7A.F.Ca.CA.002.15.2.1 | reverse complement strand
ACCAGGAGCCGAGCAGCGGCTCGCTGACCGTCAGGCCGTTTTCGGCGAGCACGTCGCGGTAAGCCTGAACGCGCGCGTGTACCACGGCAAAGCTCGCCGGCCCGGTGACGTGGGCGATGCGCTTGCGGCCAAGCCGGCAAAAATGCTCGACGGCCAGCCGGGCGCCGCCAACATCGTCCGAGACGAAGGCAACGGCGTCGGGGTCGGGCTGCGTGAAGGCATAGATCACCGGGACGCGCAGATTGGAGAGGTCGACGGGCAGATGACGATCGATGCGCTTGCCAGTGGCGATGATGCCGTCAACGCGCTTGTCGAGCATGGCGTCGACATGCATCTGGCCCAGCCGCGGATCCTCCTCGACATTGCACAGGAACACCGAGACGCCATTGTCGACCAGCGCGTCCGAAATGCCCGACATCAGCGGCAGCGAGAAGCGGCCATAGGTATCGTTGGTGAGCAGGCCGACGGTGAAGCTGCGGCGTCGGAGCAGGCTTTGCGCCAGGCTGTTGGGCCGGAAGCCAAGCCGCCGGGCGGTCTCGCGAATGCGTTCGCGCGTCTCGGCTGTCATCCGGCCCTGGCTGTTGAGCGCCTTGGATGCGGTAGCGACGCTGACTCCGGCCTGCGCGGCCACGTCACGCAAGGTGACTGGCTTGGAAAAGACCGGAACAGGCAGATCGTCCGATGGCATCGCGCCGAGAGTCCTTAGTTGGAAAAAGGTTTTCTCTTACCGATCTGAAAGAGGCCCGGCAGGTGGCCGAGCCCGACTGAAATTGTTTGAGAAAACCTTTTCTCAGCTGAGGCTAGACCAGATTGGATCGCCGTTCAAGGGAAAAGCTGGTTGGGCCTCGGCTCTCTTCCTTCGAATGCAAACGCGGGTTAAAGCAGCGCCGGCAGCACTTAGCTCAGGGGAAGAGCGCCAGTCGCAGTGCTGGAGGCCCTCGGTCGAGACGGGGCGGGCTGCCGCTTGAGGCGTGAAGGATCGCAGCGTGCGCGGGATGCGAGGTCCGGCAAAGGGTTGGCGCTGCCGGGCAGCAAACCTGGCCGCAATATGTGCTGGCGGACGGTCTGAAGATCGTGCCGAAAATTCTGAACAGTCCCTCGGGATTAACCTTTCCGTAAATATTTGGCCGCTACTTCAACAGCCATGGCCTCGTGGCGGAGCGGCTACGCTGGAGACGGCAAATCTCTGAAGCCTCGGTTCGATTCCGAGGCGAGGCCTCCAAAATTTCGCGTCGAACAGCAGTCCCAATCTGCCCCAAGGGCAGTCAGTCCCCACGAATAGATTTGTGCGTTACGAAGGCGGTGCGGACCGGACGTTAAAGCAGTCCTGTCTTGCATTTGGCATGCCGGCACGCGCGAAAAGAGTGGTATGGAAGGGAGCCGAGCGTTCTTGCTTCGCTTTTTCCTGACATTCGAGGCCTTTCGTGCGTGAACCGTCGCTGCTGCCCGTCTTTGGAAAACTTGGCCTCAAGGCTCCTGCCGCCCTGGCGGCGGCACCGGCCTCGTCGGCAGGTGTGTCGCACCTGCGGAAGCTTCTGGCCGTGCATAGCGGCATGGTGCTGAAACTGTCGGTCGTCGCCTGGACGGTGCTGATCCTGGGCGCCGTGTTTTTCACGATGCAAGGCTGACCGGCATGGCCAACCGCTACACGCTGCGTATGGAGCTTCCCCAGAGCTGGAGCATCATCGATGTCTTCACCGGCCAGCCTGCGGTGGTCCGGCAAAAGGTGATGGTCGGGATGGGGCCGCGCGAGGCCGAGGACATGGTCGTGCAGATGAATGTCCGCGATGTCAAACGCCGCGAACGGGCCGAGCGCAAGGCCTGATCCGTAGCGGCCCGCCGGCGGAAGCCTGCCGCACCGCAAATCAAGGGATTCCCGTGAGAGCCAGCCTGAAGCAGAAGATACTGGAGATTTGCGACCGCAAGATCTCCGAGAAGGGGGCCGGCGTCGGCGTGTCGTTCTATGCGTTTTTCGCCAACAGAAACGACAACCCCGAACTCCTGATGGAAGCCGCCGAATGGTGGATCAGAACCCACCGCCTCGACCATTTCGAAAAGGCTGCGAAGATACGCGCGATGGTCGAGGGGATGGATCTTTAATCGTCGTTTTGAGCGACATGCAATGGACTGATCAGCCGAAATCGGACGCCGTCAGAACATACATGCTCTTGTGGGTGCGGTCGTAGGCCTTCGACGCGACCTCGCGGATGGCACTGCTCTCGGTGTCGAATGTCTGGAGATAACCGGCTTCATCGGCCGCGGTTCCCGGCCGCATCTTGGCCATGGCGTCGGCGGCGACGGAGAACGAGATCTGGAACATGCCGTCATGGCCGACGAAACGGATGCGCTGGCCCGCCTCGTCATAGCTGCGGCTGCGGTTGGGGAAGGTGAGGCTCATGTCTTAGCCTCCGTAACTTTCTTGGTCACCCGCTTCTTCTTCGGCGTCGGATTGAGGGCCTGGGCGACACGATCGGCCTCTTCCTTGGCCAGCCGAAGCTCCCTCAGCCTTGCCGTCTTGATCTCCCTGGCTCTTGCCTCGGACATATATTCGGCGGTCGCCTTGTTTTTCTCCGCTGTCTTCTTCTGCTTGTCGACAAAGCGGGCTTCAGCTTTTTCCATGAT
>NZ_RZPI01000736.1:0-2623 GCF_003998715.1 Mesorhizobium sp. M7A.F.Ca.CA.002.15.2.1 | reverse complement strand
GAGTAGCCTTTCTGGTGATCGGCGCCATCGGGCTGGTGGCGGCGCTGCGTTTTCTCGTGCTCCCGCCAGGTGCGGGCGCGGAGGTTTCCGGGCACTCGCCGGGAAATTCAGATCGATTTTTCCGCCTGATGCGGAGATAAATTCCGTCCTGTCCCTTTGCCTTGGTGCAGCGCTTTCGCGTGCGGCCGCAATGGCGCAACCAATTGCCAAAAGCGCAGAGTTTTCCGCGCATTGCGCCAGCTTCGGCAATCGATCGTCCACTCGATAAATATCGCAGCCGGCCTGGGTTCCGGGCGCGGATTCATTTGACGAACCGGCGTTGGGCCGATTAGCGTTCTTTCCCAGGGATGGCAGCGCTGCCATCGGGGCAAACGCAGACATGAACACCATCGGCTGGCCAAATTTCAGGAGCCTGAACCAGGAAGGCATTGTCTTTGCCATCGCCGTGGTGCTGTTCGTTGCAGCGGCTATAGGCCTGCCAGGTTTCATCGACCCCAACAATCTCGTCGCCATCGTCCGCTCCGTGTCGGTGCTGGGCATCCTTGCGCTCGGCATGGCCGTGGTCATCATCGGCCGCGGCATCGACCTCTCTGCCGTCGCGATCATGGCGATGTCGGTCGCCTGGTACCTGCAACTGCTGAATTCGGGGACGCCGGACGGGCTTGCCTTCGCCTATGTGCTGGCCGGTGTGCTGGCCATCGGCCTGCTCAATGGTTTTCTCGTCGCCTATGCCGACGTGCCGGCGATCTTCGTGACGCTGGCGACAGGCTCCTTCGTCTTCGGCTATGTACGCTCGCAACTGATCACGCAGGATGCCGTGCCGGTGCCGCAGGGCCATTGGGTCGAGTTGCTCGGCGGCCTGCGCTTCCTCGACATTCCCATCGAGGTTTTCGTCTTCGCAGGGCTGGCCTTCCTGTTCTTCCTGTTCCTTCGCTACACCAAATGGGGCCGCTATATCTATTTCGCCGGCGATAATCCGGTGGCCGCCCGCAACATCGGCATGCCGGTGCGGCCGATGCTGGTGCTGCGCTATGTGCTTTCCGCCTTCGTCGCACTGGTCGCCGGCCTGCTGACGGCGGCCAGCCTGCATTCGATCAATACCCGCGTCGTCAATTCGACGCTGCTCTACGATATCGTGCTGGTGGCGGTTATCGGCGGCATCGGCCTGTCCGGCGGGCGCGGCGGGGTGCGCAACGTGCTGGTCGGTGCGGCACTGATCGGCATCCTGCTCAACGCCATGACCATCATCGACATTCCGCTGCTCTACCAGAACCTGATCAAGGCAGCGATCCTGCTCGGCGCCATCATCGTCGACGGCATCATCAATCCACGTGACGAGCAGACCGCCCAGCAGGGCGACATTTAGACCTGAACTGCGGCGGACGGTTGGGGCCGGCCGCTGATAACAACGACCAAAGCAAAAGGATCCGACATGAAACTGATCAAGACACTCATGGCCGCCGCCACGGCGCTCGCCGTCACCGCCTTCGTGGCGCCAACCTTCGCCGCCGACGATCCGGGGCCGACTGCGTACGCGCAGGCGCTCAAGGGCAAGCGCGTCATGCTGGTGCCGCTGGCAATGGGCTTCGACCTGGCGCAGGGCTGGGCGCACTATCTGAAGACCGAAGTCGAGGCCTGGGGCGGCGTGTTCGAGACGCGCGACCCGAACTGGGTCGTCGATGCCGGCGCGCAGGCGATCACGGACGCCATCTCCTCGGACACCAGGCCGGATGTGCTGATCATCCACGCGCCGGACCTCAACTCCTATTCCAAGCTGATGAAGAAGGCACAGGCCGCCGGCACCTATGTCATCCTGGTCGACAATCCCGCCAACTTCCCGGCCGACGCCTTTATCGGCAGTGACTGGGACCGGCTTGGCCAGCTCGAGGCCGAAGCGGCGATCAAGGGCTGCGGCCCGAACTCGTCGAAGAAGATCGGCCTTGTGCAGGGTGACCAGGCGAACTCCTCCAGCCTCTATCAGTATGCCGGCATCATGAAGGTGCTGGACAAGAATCCCGACTTCAAGGTGGTGGCCAAGCCCGATTCCAACTGGGATGCGACGACCTCGCGCAACGTGACGACGACGATGCTGCAGCAGAACCCGGATATCTGCTCGATCATCGATTTCTGGGATGGCGACGCCACCGGCGCGTCCGCCGCGATCCGCGATGCCAAACTCGACGGCAAGGTGTTCCTGGTCACCACCGGCGGCGGCGAAAAGGCGGCCGATTGCGACAAGCTGGTCGACGGCACCTATGGCGCTGTGGTGATGACCGATCTTGCTCGCCAGTCGGGCGACATGAACGCCATCATCAAGTTCCTGCTGCAGAGCGGCCAGCCGGCCGGCACCTCGCACACCTACATCTACACGCTGGAGAAGGCGACGACCAAGGCCGACCTCAAGCCCGACAGCTGCTGGGACCTGAAGGCGCTGCAGGCACAAGCGGCGGCGGCAAAGTAAGCCGCACCTTTTCGACTGAAGTACAAGCGAGGTGACCGGAAGGATCCGGTCACCTCGTCCCCTCATGGAATAGCAGCAGCCGATGTCCTTTCGCGAACGCCTCCAGTCCTGGCGCTACAATCTCGTGCCCGACCATGTCGTCGGCGAGATACTGACCAAACG
>NZ_RZPI01000735.1:0-2630 GCF_003998715.1 Mesorhizobium sp. M7A.F.Ca.CA.002.15.2.1 | reverse complement strand
GATACTCGGCCGATACTTGCAAAACGTGATCGGCTTCGGCGCGTCGGCTATTGGCCGAGTCCGCGAGGGGTATGTTCAGAACGAAGTAACACGGGATTCTTACGCCCGGCACATCGCAAGTGGACGTCTGGCGACATCAAAGGGTCACCGTCTGACCGACGATGACCGGGTGCGCGCAGCGATCATCGAGCGACTGATGTGCGATTTGGAGGCCGACGTGCCGACCATCTGTGCCGCCCACGAAATCGAACCAGCTCGTTTTCTCGATTCAGTTGAGAGTTTGGTGACGCTGGCTGAGGAGGGGATCCTGGACGTCGAAAACGGCTTCATCCGCGTGCGGCCGGAGCACCGCTTTGTTGTTCGCGCCGTTGCTGCTGCATTCGATGCTTTTCTCGCGAATCGATGAGTTGAGGCCACGACGCCGAAAGGCATCAGACCTTGTTTGGCGCTCGTCGGCATGGGCTCTCGCAGAAGACTCCGCAAGCGTATGCAGGGGACTTCCACTTGACGCCGCGTTCACCATCATCTCGCCTGGGTGCGCGCGAAAGCGCACAACCCGGAGCACGCTGCTCTCGGTGTGAGGCTGTGCTCTGCAAAGCACCGGTGATCCACCCTGTCCCTGGACAGCAGCTTGATGGCGTCATCTTGGAGGACGAGAAAAGATTGTCGAGGTACGGGTACGAATTGCCTCGGTCGTCCGTTCAATCGAAAGCACTGTCTGCGGAGGCACCTCTCCTTCATGCAGTGACAGGAGATGCTGGGCGACTTCCTTATCTGCTGCGGTGAGTCGATGATTTAGGCGGAGAAAGTCCATCCAGGTGGGGGTGCGGAATGTCTCCGTCCAAAGTGACGGTGTTTGCAGATTTCGCTGGAGCGTCCAGTTTCGTGCACCGGCACGGCTCTGGACGTGTCGCCGCGTGCGCATGGAGCCCAGAAAGGCCTCGATATTTTCCTCCGATATCAAATACTCGACCTTGGCCACGATAGGGCCACTTCTGGGTTTCAGATCGAGAGCCACGTCCGGCGGATGAAAAACTGAACTTTCTTGATCGGTTTCTTCCCAGGGACGGACCGGCAACACGATCCCCGCTGCTGCAACCAGCAACAGAGCGCCTGCGGCGCCCTCCAATGCTGAGGTCAAGGAATAGTTTTGCGCGACAGAACCCCAGATCCAGCTGCCAGCAGCCATACCGCCTGCGCTCAAGGCGTAGTAAATGGAGAGCGTGCGGCCTACAACCCACCTTGGGCTTGCCAACTGCACCGACACGTCAATGCCCGTCCAGGTGATAAGCCAACCCGCTCCGCCGAGCGCCAGCGAAATGGCCGCCACAGGAAGCGACGATGTAAGGGCAAGGGAGAGGCAACAGACTGCACAAGCCACAGAGGCGAAGGCCACCAGCCTGTTTTGAGACGTGACCTTCCTCAAGAAGCCGTTGCCCATACCCGCGATGAAAGCACCCATGCCGAAGCCGGCCAATAAGATACCGTAGACAATTGGCCCACTCTTCAACTGATCCCGGACGACGAGGGGGAGCAACGCCAGAATGGAGATGCTTGCCAACCCGAAAAGAGCGGCTCGGGCGGTCGCTGCCCTGATCTCCAAAGACATCGCCGTAAAGCGCACTCCGTCATGAATTGCCGTCGTCATTCTCTCACGAGGGAGAGGCGAAGAGCGGACCTCCCATTTGGTGCGCCATATCGCGCTTATGGGCGCCAGATCACTCACCGCAGCCAAGGCGAAAGCGGCCAGCGGCCCAAAGACGGCCAGGATCACGCCCCCCAAGGCTGGACCAACGCTGCGCACAATGTTGTATCCGACGGACATAAGCGTCACTGCGGCCGGAATGTCGCGTTTGTGAAGGATATCGCCGACCGAAGCGTGCCAAGCCGGATCATTCAAGGCAAAGCCGCAGCCGGCCAGGAAACCTAACCCGAGAATCAGCCAAGGACTGACAAATCCCAGACCCACAGAAATCATCAGCGTCGTCGACGCCGATGCTATCAGGCAGTGTCCCGCAAACATCACCCACCGGCGGCTGAAGTTGTCGGCAATGGCTCCGGCGAAAACTGAGAGGAAGAACACCGGCAATGTGGATGCGGCCTGGACGAGTGCCACCATGAGGTCGGACGCTGAAATCGTTGCCATAAGCCAACTGATGGCGACCGTTTGCACTAGCCAACCGAGGCTGGAAATCTGGGTGGCCGCCCAAATTGAGCGAAACACCTTGTTTCGAAATGGGGCGAGCGTCTTTGAAACGGGCGGTTGGGGATTTTCGCTCTGCATGAGGTATTGCTGGCCTTCGATGAGCGCTGCGATTTGAGCAAGCGGGTCGATACTTAGACATCGCGGAGCACCGCACGGACCCCAGCTCTATGGAGCTTGCCGGCGACTATTTGCGTATTGAGCCATTCTCATAGTCTCATTCATGAGCAGTCCTGTGCGCAAGCATTGCTTTGCTAAATTCCCACCACAAGCGCGCCGCCGCTGAGACCCGCACCCGCTGCCGCCAAGAGGACTTTCTCGCCAGGCCGAAACGGCTGCGCCCGATGGGCCAGCGACAATGAGAGCGGGATCGTCGCGGCGGAAGAGTTGCCATATTCGGCGATCGTCTTGACGATCGAGTGATCAG
>NZ_RZPI01000734.1:0-2636 GCF_003998715.1 Mesorhizobium sp. M7A.F.Ca.CA.002.15.2.1 | reverse complement strand
GAGGAACAGCAGCCGCGCAGGAAGAAGCGTGACCAGCAGCAGCAGACCGAGCAGGCGCCGGCCGAACAGGCAGCACCGGCAGAGGAACAGCAGCCGCGCAGAAAGAAGCGTGACCAGCAGCAGCAGACCGAGCAGGCGCCGGCCGAACAGGCAGCACCCGCAGGGGAACAGCAGCCGCGCAGGAAGAAGCGTGATCAGCAGCAGCAGACCGAGCAGACGCCGGCCGAACAGGTCGCGCCGGCCAACGACAATCAGCCCGGCGAGCAGGCCCAGCCGCGCAAGAAGAACAGGCAGGATCAGCAAGCCCAACCTGAAGTCGCCCCGACGCCGAAGGAAGCTCCCGCTGGAGAGGCGACGGCCCCTGCCGGCGAGCAGCCGGCGGCCCAAGGCGAGCAGCCCCAGGACACGACGAAGAAGCACGGCAGGAAACCTGTTGGCGAGCAGCCGGCGACGGCCGAACAACCCACCACCGGCGAACAACCGGCCAATGGTCAGACGGCAGCACCGGCACAGGGCGAAAACCCGGTGCAAGGCGAAGCACCGGCCGATCCAAACGCCGCTCCCATCCTGGACAGCCAGAAGGACGTCGAGCGCAGGGGCGGCGGCCGCAAACGTGGCGACAAGAATGCTCAGCAGGATGGCGAGCAGCAGAATGGCGGGCAAAATGCCCAGCAAGGTGGCGATCAGGGCCGCAAGCCGGTGGCTGCTCCCGTCGACCAGGGTCCGCCGCCCACCGACGACAGGGCCGCACAGCAGGAGATCAAGCCCGAGAAGATCGTCCCGGTGACCGAGGAGAAGGGCACGCGCGTAGAGCGTGCGCCCGATGAGATCGCCCGCGATCGTCGGCGTCCGAAAGGCGTCGACGTCGTCAGGAAACTCGGCGATCGCGTCATCCTACAGTTCAACAACCAGACATTTGTCCAGAGCAATGACGCCCCGCGCGTCACCCGCGGTGCCAAAGAAGTCTACTATGAGGATCTGTCGGGCGATCGCACCCGGGAAATCGTCGAGCGTGACAACGGTGTCCGGATCGTCACCATCCGCAACCGCTATGGCGACGTTATCCAGCGTTCGCGCATCGCGCCGGATGGACGCGAATATGTGCTGAGCTATGTCGACGAGCGGCACTATCAAGATGACAGCGACTGGCGTGATCCCGGCGACGACCTGCCGCCGATGCGGCTGACCATCCCGCGCCGGGAATACATTCTCGATTCCGAGGACGTCGAGAGCCCCGATGACTACTACGAGTTCCTCGAACAGCCCCCGGTCGAGAAGGTCCAGCGCCTCTATTCGATCGACGAGGTCAAGCGTTCGGCCCGCGTGCGCGACATCGCACGTCGCGTCGATCTCGACACGCTCAACTTCGAATTCGGTTCGGCCTCCATCTCCGACACCGAGGTGCAGAAGCTCGAGGGCGTAGCGACGGCCATGGAGAAGCTGTTGAAGAAGAACCCGGCCGAGACCTTCCTGATCGAAGGTCACACCGACGCGGTCGGCACACCGGAGGCTAACCTCGCTCTTTCCGATCGCCGTGCGGAAGCGGTGGCGGAGGCTCTGACCAATGCCTTCGGCATCCCGCCGGAAAACCTGACGACACAGGGCTATGGCGAGGAGTATCTGAAGGTCAACACGGCGGCGCCCAACCGCGAGAACCGCCGCGTCGCCATCCGCCGCATCACCTCGCTGGTGGCACCGGTCGCCAGCAACAATTAGGTCATGATTTCAAAATCATGACCCGGTTTGTGGAATCGGCAAGAGAAGCATCCACCCCCGGCACAGCCGGGGGTGGATGGATGTGCGGGGTTCAACAAGAATTGTACGGGCGTTAGACACGGCTCATTGAATCGCGAGCGCAGCCACCCCAGATTCGGTGCTGGGCGTTCCCTGCCCCGTCCCGACTCCAGCGGGACGCATTGAGCCCCGCCGGACTTTGTTCGGCGGGGTTTTTTGTCTTGCAAACGGTGGCGGCCTCGTCGAATACGGCCATTGTCTGAGAGATCAACCCGCCGGAATCATCCCATGAAGCGTCTCGAACTCGCCATCGAATCGATCATTCTCGCTTCACGCTGGCTGCTCGTCGTTTTCTATATAGGCCTGGCCCTGGCATTGGCCGTCTATGCGCTGTCCTTCGGCAAGAAGCTCTATGAGTTCATTAGCCTGGCGTTCACGCTCGGTGACACCGACACCATCCTGAAGATGCTCGGCTTGATCGATGCCGCGCTGGTTGCCTCGCTGGTGGTGATGGTCATCATCTCGGGCTACGAGAATTTCGTCAGCCGCTTCGACGACCAGGACGGCGGTGTGCACTGGCTGGGCACCATCGATGTCGGTTCGCTGAAGGTCAAGGTTGCCTCGACCATCGTCGCCATCTCGTCGATCCACCTCTTGCAGGTGTTCTTGAACTCATCGTCCTACACGACCGACCAGTTGATGTGGCTGACCATCATCCATCTCGCCTTCGTCGTCTCGGCGCTCATGCTCGCCTATATCGACCGGCTGATGGGCCTGAGCAAAGGCAAGAAGGACGAGGCGTGAGCCTGCGCCCGCCGGACGTTGAATCAATCCCGCAGGAACGATGCCCTACCGCCTTGTTCGAGCAGGGCTTTCCCTGCGGGTGCCGACGGGCTTGGCTC
>NZ_RZPI01000733.1:0-2639 GCF_003998715.1 Mesorhizobium sp. M7A.F.Ca.CA.002.15.2.1 | reverse complement strand
GGTATGAGTTGCGGTAGAGCTCTTCCGGATTGTTGGTGGCGGGCAACGCCGCGACCACCGTATCGGATTTGCCGGCCTTGGGCGCCGCCCCGGCGACTGGCGCGGTATCCTGCGCCGGCGCGGTCGATTGTGTGTTGCCGCCGGCATCGATGACATTGCCGTTCTTGTCGACGGTGATGCTGCCGAAGGTCTTTTCCGGCGCTCCCGTACCGGGAATAACCTTGCCGGGGTCGCCATCCGGAGATTCGACGATGACGTCCTCGACCGTCTTGCCGACTGCCGATTGATCGTTGGCGGGCTCGGCGCCGGCATCGGCCGGCGCCCGTGTTGCCGGGGCCGCCGCCACGTTGTTGTCGGTGCCGGTGGTGGCGTCCGATTTCTTCTGCGCCGGCGGCTGTCCGCCTTGCGTGCCGCCACCTTCCAGCTGCTGGAAGCGGAATTCATTATCTTCCTGCTGCTTGCGGATCTGCTCCTGCATTTGCAGGACCTGGAAATTGAGTTCCTCGATCTTGCCGTTCATCTGCCGCAGCTGCTCTTCCAGGCTGGTGACAGCGGTAGGATCGGACTGCACCAGCTGAACCTGGTCCGGTTTCTTCTTTTGACCAAAAAAGCCGGGCAATTCGATACTGGGAAGATGGAAGGTAAAGCCGCTGTCGGTTGATTGCCCTGTGCCGCTCGCCCCGGTGCCGCTAGCCAGGGCGGTGACGCCTGATAGGAGCAGCAGCGCAAGCGTGCCGCTCAGAACCGATCTCAAATGCATGTGCCTCTCGCAGTGATTTCGTTAGCTTGTTCGCGCCTTCCAATCAGAATGGGACCAGCCAAGCGCCCTCGGCTCATAGCAGGAGCCGAGACTTCGGCCAAATTTTGTTTCGGGCATCCGGATATGAAAAAGGCGGCCCCAAGGCCGCCTTTCGCACAAGTATGTTGCATTTTTACCGCTAGACGGCCACGCGTCCTTTGACGCGCCGGTCCATGATGCCTCAGGAGCCAGCGCCGCTAAGCGTAGTGACCGCGCGGCGATTCTGCGACCAGCAAGAGATGTCGTCGCAAACCGCGACCGGACGTTCCTTGCCGTAGGAAATGGTCTTGAGACGGCTGGCCGAGACGCCCTTGGCGACAAGGAAGTCACGGGTAGCGGCTGCGCGGCGGGCGCCGAGCGCCAGATTGTATTCGCGCGTTCCGCGTTCGTCGGCATGGCCTTCGACGACGATGGCATACTGCTTGTACTGGTTCAGCCACTGTGCCTGGCGCGAGAGCGTCGTCTGCGCGTCGGCACGGATCGAGGTCGAGTCCGTATCGAAGAAGATGCGGTCGCCAATGTTGACGGTGAAGTCCTGCGCCGATCCGGGTGTTGCGGCGCCGGCGCCGTTAAGGCCAAGATCGGCCGCGTTGTTCGGCGTCTTTTTCGAGGCGCAACCGGCGATGGCGAGCATCGCCACCAGCGCGATCATGACCGGGTTTCTGGTAAGTGCTGCAATACGGCCCATGCCGCCTCTCCTTCGTAATTCGAGTGGTCTAATTTGAGTGATTTCGTTGATCACCCAGTAACCACGTTTGGGTTAACCGGCATTCAAGAAACACGGTTAAATTTTGGTTTAAGCTGCCCGTCCGCAGCCATTGGCCATGAGCCACAGTTGGCGCGGACCCTAGGCGGAAATACGGCCAAAACGCGACAAAGAGATGGAAAAGAGGAATTGAAGAGTTGGGGAATTGAGGAACTGAAGAGAGAATTCACTTCAGCTTTTCTCTCAGATTGATCAGCATGCCGTAGATATGGGCATAGGATCGCAGCCAATCGTCGTGTTGTGCCTGGCTGATGTATCCAAGGTCGAACGCTTAGGAAATCCACGTCTCCACTTCGCTGCATGACCCATTGCCATCGAAATGAACCGCGCGAATTCGGGTTTGGAGTGAGTCTGCTTGGCAAATCCCTCAGCCAAATTGGCGCAGATTCCCTTGCTGGAGCGACGCAACTGATCAGCCAGTGCGTATTGCTCCATTTTCGGGAAGGCGAGCGTAGCTTTATGCACGTCAAGAGAGACCACATAAGCGCGCTTATAAACCTCTAGATCCTTCGCACGCTTGATGTGGCCGCCCGCCTTCTCCATTCTTCAGTTCTTCAATTCCCCAGTTCCTCAGTTCGTCTCTTACTCCAGCAGCGGCGACCAGGCAGGGTCCGAAGCGAAGTTCGCCGTCGGGATCGATTGCTCGTTGCGTCCGGTCAGATCGACCGAAACCAGTTTGGGGCCACCGGCGGAATCGCGGAAGAACATCAGCACGCGGCCATTCGGCGCCCAGGTCGGTCCCTCCTGCTGGAAGCCGGAGGAGAGGATGCGCTCACCCGATCCATCGGTCTTCATGACCCCGATCTGGAATTCGCCGCCGGTCTGCTTGGTGAAGGCAATCAGGTCGCCGCGCGGCGACCATACCGGTGTCGAATAGACGCCGTCGCCGAAGGAGATACGGGTCTGGCCCGAACCGTCGGCGCCCATCACGTAGATCTGTGCGCGGCCGCCACGGTCGGAGGTGAACACCACCTTGCTGCCGTCGGGCGAATAGGACGGCGAGGTGTCGATGGCGGTCGAGTTGGTCAGCCGCGTCGTCGAGCGGCTGCGCAGGTCCATGGCGAAGATGTTGGA
>NZ_RZPI01000732.1:0-2642 GCF_003998715.1 Mesorhizobium sp. M7A.F.Ca.CA.002.15.2.1 | reverse complement strand
GTGTTGGAGGCCGATCTGACCAATCGCACGGCGCAATCCGACAAGGCTTATTTCAACGTCTTCAAGCCGGACGGGATCGACCTGCCCGATTCCACGCCGATGATCGCGCTGGCCCGCGATTCGACGCTGACGCCGGAACTGCATCCCGGCATGACCGAACGCATGGCCTATGTCTGGCCGCTTGCCGGTAACGCCGCCGTGCCGGCAAATCTCAGCTTCGGCGTCACCGCCGAGATCTTCAAGCCGCGCGACAATCTTTACGGCACGCCGGGCTGGTTCAATTCCTATCGGCTCGGCACCGTCACCATGCCGGTCGCCGACCTGCCCGAGAGCGGCTCATGAGGATCCGCGCCATCGGCAATCTCCTGATCGTCGCCGCCACCGTGGTGCTCAGCTACGGCATGCAGGTGTCGAAGCCGCATTATGCCGAACTCACCGCGCCGATCCCCATTGATGGCGCCATGCACGACACGGTGCGGGCGCGCAGCTTCGATGTCCGCCTCGACAGAATGGTCTTTGCGCGCACGCTGAAGACCAACCAGTTCGGCCAGGAAAGGCTGCTGACCACCAGCGGACTGTGGGCGGTGGCAGCGACCAATCTCACCGCCACCAGCACCTCCACCACGGTCGCCGACGGCACCTGGCAAGGCCCGACCGGCCTGCGCTACCGCCAGACGGAGCGGCTCAGCTATCGCCAGGATATGCCGCCACATGCCGTCGATCCAGGGCTGGAGAGAAGCGGCCTGTTCGTCTTCGAGTTGCCGGCCGACCAGATCCGAGGCGCCAGCCTGCTTATCGCCGCACGTCAGTTCGGCCCGCTCGACGCCCAGGCTCGCATCAGCCTCGATGCCGTTCCGACCGGTGCCGATGGTCAACCGGCGGATGTCTTGCCGCTATACGATCTCGACGCTCCTGCACCGCCGCAGGGCCAGACACGGCAGGGCCAGACACGGCAGGGCAAGACATGAGCGCGGTTTCAACCGACATCGACCCAGCCGGCGGTGGCGAGAAAAAATGGCGACGGCGCGGTCTTGCCGCGCTCGCTATCCTGCTGCCGCTGACGCTGGCCGAAACCAGCTATGAGAGCATCCGTGAATGGCTGCATGGCGAGGACCTCATCGCCAGGGATGTCGAGTTTGGCCAAGGCGCGCCGTTCGGCGGCAGCGAATGGCGGCTGGCCGATTTGCGCGGCGGCAAGGCCGGCCGCTTGCCCGAGCATGCCTTGGCCGTCATCGCCACCTTCGCCGTCACGGTCGGCGATCCCGATCTGCAAAAGCAGTGGCTGGGCTGCAAGGTGATGCTGACCGACGCCGCCGGCCGCCGCTGGCTGCCCGACTTCATCTCCGGCGTCAGCCTGCCGGACGGCGTGATGAACTGCACCTCGGCGATCTTCTCCGGCGCCAAAAAGGGCGAAATCATCAGCGTCGGCGAGACCTTCATCGTGCCCGAGGATGCCATCGAGACCATCCGCCCAGCCATTGGCCTGGGCAGCGAGCGCCCCTGGTTCCTGCGTTTTCAGCGGCCGCCGAAGTGACAGCATCCTTCTCCCCGTAAAGAAAGCTCATTTCCCCGCCCGCTTCGCCATCGAAAACGCCGTCTCCAGCACGGCGGCGAGAAAGCATATGCGCAGCGGCTCGATCAGGATGCCGGTGGAGGAATCCTGGAACGGGCTGCCGAAGAGCAGCGTCACGGCATGCGAAAAAATCTGCCAGATATCGAGCTCGTGTGGACCGATCAGCCGCGTCGCGCCGAGCCACAGCCAGGCCGCGCCCCAGTCGAGCAACCGGTAGCCGACCACCAGCGTGCACAACAGCACCAGGCTGGCGCTGACCGTCAGCCGCACGCCGTTGGCGATCGGCAGATAGCGCGAGCGGTAGCCGGCGATGAAATGCTCGACGAAATCGCGCAGGAATTTCGGCAGGCCGGCATAGCGCCGGCCGGCACGCTCCAGCCGGCCATGCACGCGCATCAGGGCAGCATCGTCGCGCACATCATAGCCGTAGATCAGCGCCGCCATCACCAGCCAGATCAGCGGCAGGAGCATGAAGAAGAACAGGTTGATCGCAGCCGTCGACGGCGCGATCGAGGAGATCTCGACCGGCACCATGGGTGCGGCCGAGGCCATCGGCACCGGGTTTGCCAGCCCGTCCACCGATGCCTGCAGGGCCGACCAGAAATTGCGGCTCATCAGCCATTGCAGGGCCGAATCCTTCCATCGGCTGATCACGTAGAGACCGACGAAGATCCAGTTGGTCTCGCAGATCACCACCACGATCTGCCAGAACGACTCCGCACCTGTCTTAGCCTGCATGAATTTGGCCAGCCGGCGGATCAGCCAGGACACCGCCACGGAGACCAGCAGCCAGCGCGAGTCGAGCACGTCGAGCACATCAGCGCTCTGGCCGAAATCGGCCTGGTCGAGTGTTTCGCGCGAATACTGCCGCACGACGTCGCCCAGAAATCCCCAGGCGGCATAATAGGCGAAGAACGGCAGAAGCGCGATGGTGATCATCCGCACCAGCCGCGAGCCGCGCCGGTCAGCCTCGGCACCCGGCTTCGTTTGCGTCTCGGTGGTTGCGGCCTTGTCGGCGCCGCGCTGCGCGGCCACCACATGCGGCAGGCCGGGGCGCAGCACGTGGAAC
>NZ_RZPI01000731.1:0-2645 GCF_003998715.1 Mesorhizobium sp. M7A.F.Ca.CA.002.15.2.1 | reverse complement strand
CGCTGGCGCAGGCCTATGCCAAGGGTGGCGCTGCCTGTCTTTCGGTGCTGACCGACGCACCGTCCTTCCAGGGCGCGCCGGAATTTCTCACCCGGGCGCGAGCCGCCGTCGCGCTGCCGGCGCTGCGCAAGGATTTCCTGTTCGATCCCTATCAGGTCTACGAAGCCCGCGCCTGGGGCGCGGATGCCATCCTGATCATCATGGCCAGCGTCGACGACGCCCTGGCGAGCGAGCTTGAGGCAACGGCATTCGAACTCGGCATGGATGCGCTGATCGAGGTGCATGATGAGGCCGAGACGTTGCGCGCGCTAAAACTGTCGTCGCGGCTGATCGGTATCAACAACCGTAATCTGCGCACATTCGAGACCAGCCTCGACACTTCAGTGCGGCTGGCGAAGATGGTTCCGGCCGACCGCTTGCTGGTCAGCGAGAGCGGTATTTTCTCGCATGACGACTGCCTCAGGCTGCAAAAGAGCGACATCGGCACTTTTCTTGTCGGCGAGAGCCTGATGCGGCAACAGGACGTCACCACCGCGACGCGCTTGCTTCTGACAGGCAAGGCTTTGGCCGAGGCTATCTGACGATGGTATCAGGCCTGACCCATCTCGGCGCGCAGGGCGAGGCCAACATGGTCGATGTCGGCGACAAGGAAGAAACAACGCGCACGGCGATCGCCGAAGGCTTTGTCGCGATGCAGCCCGAGACGCTGAAGATGATCCTCGCCGGCAACGCCAAGAAGGGCGACGTGCTCGGCACCGCGCGCATCGCCGGCATCATGGCGGCGAAGAAGACGCATGATCTGATCCCGCTCTGCCATCCGCTGCTGCTGACCAAAGTTTCCGTCGACATCGAGCCCGACCATGCATTGCCGGGCCTGAAGGTCACCGCGCTGGCGCGCGTCACCGGCAAGACGGGCGTCGAGATGGAGGCGCTGACGGCCGCTTCGGTAGCCTGCCTGACCATCTACGACATGGCCAAAGCAGTAGACCGCGCCATGGTCATCACCGGCATCCGCCTGGTCGAAAAGACCGGCGGCAAGTCGGGTGACTACAAGGCGAGTTCCTGATGGCGCTGGTTCCTATCGCGGAGGCGCTTGAGCGCCTGCTCGATGGTGCGGCACCTCTAGCCGGCGAAAGCGTTCCTCTGTTCGAGGCGGTGGATCGTGTTCTGGCGGAACCGGTCGTGGCACTCCGTACCCAGCCACCTTTCAACGCTTCCGCCATGGATGGCTATGCCGCTCGAGCCGCCGACGTGGCGTCGGTACCATCCAGGCTGTCGGTGATCGGCATGGCGCCGGCCGGACGTGGTTTTGCCGGTAGGATCGGCAAGGCACAAGCGGTGCGCATCTTCACCGGCGCGCCGCTGCCCGAAGGCGCCGACACCATCGTCATCCAGGAGAATGTCCGCGACCTCGGCGGCGGCGAAATCGAAGTGACCGAGCCGACGGCGCAATGGCGCAATATCCGTCGCATCGGGCTCGATTTTTCAACAGGCGACATGCTGCTCGAAAGAGGCCGTTTGCTCGACCCGGCGGCACTGTCGCTGGCAGCATCGGCCAACCATCCCCAGGTCAAGGTGGTAAGACGACCGCTGGTCGCCATCATCGCCACCGGCGACGAATTGCTGCCGCCGGGCAGTAATCTCGGCCCGGACCAGATCATCTCGTCCAATGCCTATGGCGTCGCTGCCACCGCACACTCGGTCGGCGCCCGCGCGCTCGATCTCGGCATTGCCGCCGATCGCAAGGAGGCCATCGCCGAACTGGTGCAAAAAGCGGTGGCGGCCGGTGCGGATGTCATCGTGACGCTTGGTGGCGCCTCGGTCGGCGATCACGACCTGATCCACGACGTGCTGACCGGCGAAGGCATGACGCTCGGCTTCTGGAAGATTGCCATGCGCCCCGGCAAGCCGCTGATGTTCGGCCGCCTCGGCGATATCAGGTGCATCGGCCTGCCCGGCAACCCGGTGGCAAGCCTGGTCTGCTCGCAACTGTTCCTGAAGCCGCTGCTGGCGCGGCTCGGTGGCCGCAACCATCGCCAGGACATTCGCCCAGCGCGACTGGGTACCGCAATGCCGGCCAATGATTTGCGCCAGGACTATGTCCGAGCCGTGGTCAGGGAAGATGACGGCGCGCTGGTGGCGACGCCGTTCGGCATTCAGGATTCCTCGATGCTGAGAATGCTGGCCGACGCCAACGGGCTGATCGTGCGGGCGCCGTTTGCCCCTGCAGCAGCCGCGGGCGAGGCTTGCAGCGTTTTGATGCTGCGCTGAGGAATTCCAGGCAAGCCGTTCATAACAGACGAGAAAGTGATCTCGGCTCTAGCTCGAGATCAAGCTCTGTGTCAGCGGATGCGCCGGATCGGCAAGGCCGTCGACAATGTCGTAGTGATGCCGGTCGGGCTCGACCACGGTGCTGGTGGTGGCGCCAAGGCCGGTCCAGATGTTGGCAAGCAACGCATTCTGGCGCAGGAACTCGGCGCGCTCACCGCCGCCGGCCCAGCAGGTGATGCGGGCGCCATCCATCGGGCGCAGCAGGGCTGGGCTTTCAGCCAGCGCCTCCTCTTCGTCGATTGCCAGGTCCTTGTTCATGCCGGTGCGCATGAGCGGACGCAAATCGTGTAGACCTGAAATCGAAACGACATGGC
>NZ_RZPI01000730.1:0-2647 GCF_003998715.1 Mesorhizobium sp. M7A.F.Ca.CA.002.15.2.1 | reverse complement strand
AACCAGAAGTGCTTTGTGACGCGGCCGCAGGGTGTCGACGACGCGCTTTCCAATCGCTTCATTCTAACCGCCAACATCGAAGCCAGGGATGGCGGCAAGGAGATCGCCCACGGCAACGGCAAGGTGGTGCGCGCCCGTCTGTCCGACGCGCTTTATTTCTGGACGACCGACCAGGGCGATTTGCCTGACCTGGCTGAGCTCGAGGCATCGGCGGAAAAATTCGGGCTTGATCTCAAGAAGCCTCTCGACCAGCGCATGGCCCGCCTCGACCATCTCGGCGTGACTTTCCACGCCAAGCTCGGCACGCAGGGCGAACGGGTGGAGCGGATCAAGCGATTGGCGGAAGAACTGGCTCCGACAGTCGGCGCCGATCCCGCACTCGCGCGCCGCGCTGCCGTCTTGGCCAAGGCAGATCTCACCACCGAAGTCGTCGGCGAGTTCCCGGAACTGCAAGGCGCCATGGGCCGCAAATATGCGCTGCTTCAGGGCGAGCATGCATCGGTCGCCGCTGCAGCGGAGGAACACTACAAGCCGCAAGGCCCGTCCGATCGCGTATCGAGCGATCCGGTTTCGATCACAGTGGCGCTTGCCGATAAGCTCGATACGCTGGTCGGTTTCTGGGCAATCGACGAAAAGCCGACTGGGTCGAAGGATCCCTATGCGCTGCGTAGAGCGGCGCTGGGTGTGGTTAGAATATTGGTCGAGAATGATATTCGACTGGCGCTGGCAGCCATCGTCGGGAAAGCGTCTGACCTTCTGTCCTTCTTCCACGACCGCCTGAAAGTCTACCTCCGCGATCAGGGCGCCCGGCACGATCTCATCGATGCCGTCATCACGCCGCAGTCCGACGACCTCTTGCAGATCGTCCGCCGCGTCGAGGCGCTCGGCGCCTTCCTCGACACCGAGGACGGCAAGAACCTGCTCGCCGGCACTAAGCGCGCGGCCAACATTCTGGCTGCCGAGGAGAAAAAGAAAACGGCGGTCGCCGAAACCGTTGAGCCGGCGCTGTTTCGCGCGGATACCGAGAAATCGCTGTTTGCGGCGGTGAACCAGGCTGAGAAGCAAGCCGGCGAAGCGATTCAAAACGATGATTTTTCCGGCGCCTTGCTGGCGCTTAGCGTGTTGCGCGAGCCGGTTGATTCATTCTTTGAGCATGTTCTTGTAAACGATGAGGATCAGGCGGTGCGTGCCAACCGCCTGGCGCTGCTCGCCCGCATCCGCACGGCCACCGGTCAGGTCGCGGATTTCTCCAGGATCGCAGGTTAAGGCGAAGAAAATATTCTCTGCTACCGGCCGTTCGAGCCGGCTTACAGTCATATGGCGATGATCTCTCCGTGGCAAAAGGGACATGTTCCCCAACCCCACGGAGGCTTCCATGAATTCCGATCACGAAATCGAAGTGACAGAAGAAACTCCCGCCGAGGCGCTTGAATCCGCTTCCGAAACCATTCTCGATCATGCCGCCGCCGCAGCGATCGAAGCCGCTGACCTGTCTGATGACGACGAAGACGGCGACGATGAAGAAGGCGAAGAGTCCACCGAAGCTGCCACGCTCTCGGATGACGACGAAGATGAAGACGAGGACGAAGACGACGCCGAGGACAGCGTGAAGGCTGAAGGCGACGAGTCCGAAGAAGAAGACGACGACAAGGAAGAAGCGGCCTGATCTTTTCAGCCGCCGAGTCTATCGATGGCAAGGCGGCGCCGAGGCGCCGCCTTTTGCTATCAGCCGTCCCCGAAGCCGACTGTCAGCCGCCCCGGCGACGGCCCGTCAGTTCTCGAGAATGCTGACGCGCACGCTGTTTTCGTAGACGTCGACCTGGATCAGCGGTTCGCCATTGACGATGGCGCGCTTGGTCGAGGAACTCATCGCGCCGCCGCGTTCCAGCATGCGCTGCAGGTCGGCGCGCTGGTCGTTGGTCCTGAACCAGCCATCAGCCTCGTCGTCGCTGTCACGGCGGTGGAATTTGTGCCAGTTGGCGCGGTCCTGCCGCACCATCTGCGCGGCATTGTCCAGCGCATAGCCGTCACTCGCCTGATGGTCGCGATCGGAAATGCGCGCGACATAGGATCCCAGCATGTCGTCGGCATGAGCCGCGACGACGCCAAGCAGTGACGCCAGCAATAGGCCTGCTCCGGTTACGATTCCAGATTTTCTCATGGCCCCCCCTTTACCCCTAGTGATGAAATCCCGTCTGCCAGAAATGCCTGGAACGGGGACTGCCTGGCAATGGTGCGCCGGGCGCCAGATCGCCGTCAAGTCACGCCATCGATGTCGGCTGTCTTTGAGCCGAGGCTACTTGGTGTAGCCGTTGGGAGGCATGCGCTGCCCTGCTGCCGGGGCCGGAGCGCTCGGCGGGGCGGGTTTGTTCTCGGCGTTCCCTGAGGGGGCAGCGGAAGCGGTGGCCGTTGCCGGCGCGGTGCCAGCGGCCGGCGCGGCACCGGTCGCTGGTGCAGCGGTTGGCGCGGGTGCCGGGAAATCGGGACCGGTAACGCCGCCACGGATGACCATCGGGCCTGGCTGGAAGCCGTGTCCGGTCGCGGGCTTGTCCGGGATCGCCGCTACCTTTTCATCGGTGACGTCGGGCGGCGCTTCCCCTACTGCCATCACCGACCGCGCATCGCTGGTGTTGACCGCATCGACGAT
>NZ_RZPI01000072.1:0-12777 GCF_003998715.1 Mesorhizobium sp. M7A.F.Ca.CA.002.15.2.1 | reverse complement strand
GAACTCCCATCGCCAGCGGCACCGGGATCGGCAGCGGCAGCAGAGGTGCGAGCCTCGGCAGCCAGCGATGCTCCTTTTCCACCTGCAGGGAATAGGCCGCGGCGCTTGGCAGTCGCACGGTCATCTCGCCGCCCAGATGAAAGGTCCTGTTGTCCCATCCGCCTGATGCAACCGGCCTGACCGGAAGATCCTTCCACTTGGGAAATTGCGTGGCGATCAATCGGCTGACAAGCGTTATGTCGATGTTCGGCTTGCTGACCATCGAGCCTAGCGCGGAAACTCGAGCCCCATTTCGCGGTAGCGCTCGGGGTCGTCGCCCCAGTTCTCGCGCACCTTGACGAACAGGAACAGGTGCACCTTCTGTTCGAGGATGCCTGCTATCTCCATGCGCGCCGCCTGGCCGATGGCGCGGATGGTCTCGCCCTTGTGGCCGAGAACGATCTTCTTCTGGCTGTCGCGCTCGACATAGATGGTCTGGTCGATGCGCACCGAGCCGTCCGGCTTCTCTTCCCATTTCTCGGTCTCGATATGCGAGGAATAGGGCAATTCCTGATGCAGCCTGAGATAAAGCTTCTCGCGCGTGATCTCGGCCGCGAGCTGGCGCATCGGCAGGTCCGAGATCTGGTCTTCCGGATAGTACCGGGGACCGACCGGCAGAGACTCGGCCAGATAATCGAGCACGTCCTTGCAGCCGGAACCGGTCAGCGCCGACACCATGAAGGTGCGCTTGAACGGCACCCTTTCGTTCGCTGCCGCCGACAGAGCCAGCAGCGCTTCGTGCTTGACGCGGTCGACCTTGTTGAGGATCAGCACCATCGGCTGGCGCACATCCTTCAGCCGTTCGAGGATGGCGTCGGCGTCGCCCCTGATGCCGCGCTCGGCGTCGATCAGAAGCAGTACGATATCGGCGTCCTTGGCCCCACCCCAGGCGGTGGTCACCATCGCCGTGTCGAGCCTCCGCTTCGGCTTGAAGATGCCGGGCGTATCGACGAAAACGATTTGCGCATTGTCATGCGTGGCGATGCCGCGCACGATGGCGCGGGTCGTCTGCACCTTGTGGGTGACAATCGACACCTTGGCGCCGACCAATTGGTTGACCAAGGTCGACTTGCCCGCATTGGGCGCGCCGATCAGCGCGACAAAGCCGGAATGCGTGGCGGCGGCTGTGGTCGCCGGCTCTTCGGTAGCGGTCATGCCGCGCTCCCTTCACTGGAGGGCCGCGAGCCCCCCGATTTTTGGGCCGATGCGGCGGCCCAAACGCCTTCGCGCACAAGAAATGCCGAAGCCGCCGCTTCTTCGGCCGCCCTGCGCGAGCCGCCGGTGCCGCTTATCGGCGCAAAGCCGCGGACCTGCAAGGATACAGTGAAGACCGGCTGATGGTCGGGTCCCTCGCGCTTGTCGATCACATACTCGGGTCTGATATCGCTGGTCTTGGCAATCCATTCCTGCAGATCGGATTTCGGATTGAGCGGCTTTGCGATCACCGTATGCGAGCGCGGTTCCCAATAGCGCAGGACGAACCGCCGCGCGGCCTCGATGCCACCGTCGACGTAAACCGCCGCAATCAGCGCTTCGACCGCATCCGCCAGATAGTTTCCGCCCGAGCCGCGCGACCGCATCTTCAAGGCAGAATCGGCGCGGACCAGATCCTCCAGCTGCATTTCGATGCCGATTTCGGAGCAGGTCCGCGCATCGACCAGCGCATTGAAGCGCGGCGCGATTTCACCTTCCGGCGCATCGGGAAATTTTTCGAAAAGCATATCGGCGACGACAAGCCCGAGCACGCGGTCGCCAAGAAATTCAAGACGCTGGTTGTTGGTGGCCGCCTTGACCGCACTGGAATGCGTCAAGGCGGTCTCAAGCAAACGGATATCCTTGAAGACGTAACCGGTCTTGGCCTTCACCAAACCGGCCAGTGTTTCGCCTGTCGGGCGCTTCAAAGCCATCAATTGACGAAGTGGAACAGGCGCGAAGCGCGCATCAGCGACGGCCATTTCCAGATTTCGAGAGGGCTCGCCTTGCCGGCGATCGAGAAGAAGACAAGATTGGCGCGGCCAACCAGATTTTCCGCGGGAACGTAGCCGACGGTGAAACGGCTGTCGGCGGAATTGTCCCGGTTGTCGCCCATCATGAAATAGTGGCCGGGCGGCACGTCGAATTCGCGGGTGTTGTCGCCGATCGAGTTCGAATTCAGGTCAAGCGTGTCGTAGCTGACGCCGTTGGGCAGGGTTTCGCGATAGACATCGATCGGGCGCGATTCCTCGGTGATGTCGGGATTGTCGATTTGGCCTGTTTTCACGCGCGGCACGCCGACACCGTTGATGAAAAGCTGGCCGTCCTTGACCTGGATCTTGTCACCCGGCAGGCCGACAACGCGCTTGATGTAGTCGACGGACGGATCAGGCGGGAATTTGAAAACCGCCACGTCGCCGCGCTTCGGCTCGGAGCCCCAGATGCGGCCCGAAAAAATATCGGGTCCGAAAGGCAGCGAATAGCGCGAATAGCCATAGGACCATTTGGTGACGAACAGATAGTCGCCTTCCAAAAGCGTCGGCCGCATCGATCCCGACGGGATCGAAAAAGGCTGGAACAGCAGCGTGCGGATGACCAGGGCGAGCAAAAGCGCCTGGACGATGACGCTGACGGTCTCGCCAAGCCCGCCGGATTTCTTCTCGGATTTTTCAGCCACGCTCATGTCGTCCTCGATTGTGCGTTGGATGGTATAGAGTCTCGGCGCGCGCTGGGCAACGTCAATGCCGGTCGTCAGAGGCAATCAATGTGGCGCTTCTTCGACGGGCAGCGCCTCGATGATCACAAAGGCTTGAGCGAGCGGGAAATCATCCGTGATGGTGAGGTGGATTGCCGCCCGATAGCCCTTTGGCAGGATTTTGGCCAGCCTGGCCTGCGCTCCTCCCGTCAACGCCATGGTCGGCGCGCCACTGGGCAGGTTGACGACACCCATGTCGCGCCAGAACACGCCCTGCGCCAGTCCGGTGCCCAGCGCCTTGGCGCAGGCCTCCTTGGCGGCGAAACGCTTGGCATAGGAGGCCGCGCGGGCGCGTCGATTGTCCGAACGCGCCTGTTCGATGTCGGTGTAGATTCTCTGGACGAAGCGCTGGCCGTGACGCTCCAGCGATTTCTCGATGCGTCTGATGTCGATCAGGTCGCTGCCGATGCCGATGATCATCGCGCAGTGGAACCGATGCTTGCGCCGGGATGGGACGATTGCGCATGCCGGCTTGCGCGCTCGGCCAGGCGTTTGCGCCGCTGTTCGCGGAAAGCGTTCATGCCCCAGCGCGTGATGGCGTAGAACAGCAGCCCGAAGATCAAGCCGAGCGGAACCGCACCGATCAGCATCGGTTCAAGGACCGGTTTCCACAATTGCGCGAAGGAGAGGTTGTGCAACATCTCGCCCAGATGCGCCGGCGGCCCATGTGTCGGCAACCGGTCATGCAGGATGAGCTTGCCCGTTTCCCACGACGCGCCCCATAGCAACGGGAAGGTCAGCGGGTTGCCGAAAAAAACCGCGCCAAGCGCCGCCGCCACCAGATTGCCGGCTATCACCCAGCACAGGATGGCAGCGATGATGAAATGGAAACCGACGGGGAAGAATGAAGCGAAGACACCGGCCGCAACGCCGGCCGCCACCGCATGCGGTGTGGCCTTCAGCCGCAGGATGCGCTTGGAAAAATACTGAAGCGAGCGCGAAAACGAGCGGCGCGGCCAAAGATAGGTACGCACCCGCTCATAAAGGCCATCAGGCTTGCGGCGTCGAAATAGCACTCTGTTCCCGTTCCACAGCGCCCGCAACGGCACCTTCAGCCGGGCGTGGCAGCCACATCTTGCGCTTGACGATCACCCTATGGCAATCGCCAGCTTATATAACAACGCGCTGGCGCAAGAACAACCAAACACCTTTTGTGCGCCGCGCTTGTCGCCGCCCTTCGGGGCGGCAGGTCTTGCTTCGAACATTGGACAATCGCGGCAAATTTAAGGAACGGCAGTCGCATCGCCGAAAGGCACAGCGCCGCCAGCGGCTACGGCAGGTATTCGCTGACCTCGACCAGATTGCCGTCCGGGTCGCGGAAATAGACCGACATCATTGGACCTCGGGCCCCGACACGTTCAACCGGGCCGAGTTCCACCACCACACCATTGGCCGCGAGCCGCGCACGGACCTCATCCAGTGGCCGCTCGGTGATCAGGCAGAAATCACCTGATCCTGATGTCGGCGACTTCGCCTTTGGCTCGAAAGTCCGGCCGACCTCATGCACATTGATCTTATGGCTACCGAAAGCCAGCGCCGTCGGTCGATCCGCCGCGTCGATGCGCTCAAAACCCAGCACGCGCTGGTAAAACTCACAGGTCACTTCCAGCGAAGCGACCGTCAGCACGAAATGATCGATGCCGGCGATCATTTCCAATTCGTCTTCACGCATGTCGGCATGCCCCGTCAGATGTTGCGGCTGCCGGGCTTGATCGCCGGGATGGCGGCAAGCTCCGGCGGCAGCCGGTCGGCCGGATAGGCCGGGACCTCATACTCGGCAAGCGCGATGAGCGGCACGCCGACATCAGTCTTGCCGGCCGAACGGTCGATGATGCAGGCCGCGGCAACCACCTCGGCGCCAAGCTCGCGCAGGCACTCGATGGTCTCTCGGATCGACAGGCCGGTGGTGACGATGTCCTCGACGATGACGACACGCGACCCCCTGGCGATCTCGAAGCGGCGCAAGCGGAACTCGCCCCCCTCCCGCTCGACCCAGATCGCCGGCACGCCGAGATGACGTGAGGTCTCATAGGCCGGGATCAGCCCGCCGATCGCCGGGCCGACGACATAGTCGATCTTGCCGGGCACGCCTGCGCGGATCTTCTCCGCCAGCGCCTTGCACAGAAGCTCGGTCTTGTCGGCATGCATGAACACGCGCGCCTTCTGCAGGAAGACCGGACTGCGCAGGCCCGAGGTCAAAATGAAATGCCCTTCCAGAACAGCACCCGCCTCGCGGAAAATGCCCAGCACTTCATCGGTGTTCATGTCTGCCTCTTTTTGATTGACCATGATGTTGTCCGAAACCGGAGCATGGTCTAGCCATTGACGCGTCTTGCGTCGCTGACGCTCGAATTGTCCTTGAGCTGCGATAGCAGCCGGTTGAGGTGCTTGAGATCCCAGACTTCGAGATCGATCAGCATTTCGGTGAAGTCGGGCGCAGTGCGCACCATCGACAGCGTATGGATGTTGGCGTCGTTCGAGGCAACCACCTGCGCTATATCGGCGAGTGACCCCGGCGCGTTGATGGCGGTGACCGATACGCGCGCCGGAAAGCGTTCCTTGGTGCGCTCATCGATGTCCCAGCGCACGTCGATCCAGCGCTCGGGCTGGTCATCGAACGCCTGCAGCGCTGGCGACTGGATCGGATAGATAGTGATGCCGGTGCCCGGCTGGACGATGCCGACGATGCGATCGCCAGGGACTGCCCCTTCCGGCGCGAAGCGCACCGGCAGATCGCCGCGCACGCCGCGGATCGGCACGGCTCCATCGCGCGGCTGGTCCTTGTCCTTGCGCGCGGCACGACCCGGAATCTGGAACAGCATGCCGGCGGCATTGCGGATCTTCGACCAGCCCTCCTCTCGCGGCTTGGGGACGGCCGTGGTGACGCGCTCATCCTTGTAGTCGGGGAATACCGCCTTCATGACATCAGTGGAGGCGAGCTCGCCACGCCCGACAGAGGCCAGCACATCCTCGATGTCCTTGCGCGCCAACCTGTGCAGCACCTGCTTCAGGCTCTCCTTGGTGAAGGTCTTGCCGGCACGCTCGAAGGCGCGTTCCAGGATGCGGATGCCAAGACCCGAATATTGCTTGCGGATGGCGTTCTTGGTGGCACGGCGGATGGCCGAGCGCGCCTTGCCGGTGACGACGACCGATTCCCACGCCGCCGGCGGCACCTGCGCCTTGGAGCGGATGATCTCGACCTCGTCGCCGTTCTTCAGTTCCGTCATCAGCGGCATGATGCGGCCGTTGACCTTGGCACCGACGCAGGTGTCGCCGACATCGGTGTGCACCGCATAGGCGAAGTCGATCGGTGTCGCGCCGCGCGGCAGCGCAATCAACATGCCTTTCGGGGTGAAGCAGAACACCTGGTCCTGGAACAGTTCCAGCTTGGTATTTTCGAGGAAATCCTCAGGGTTGTCGCCTTCGGCAAGCTGCTCGATGGTGCGGCGCAGCCAGGCGTAGGCGTTGGTTTCCTTTGAAATCGCGTGGGCGGCGCCATTCGTCTTGCCGCCGGTATCCTTGTAGATCGAATGGGCGGCGACGCCGTATTCGGCGATCTTGTTCATCTCTCGGGTACGGATCTGCAGCTCGACACGCTGGCGCGACGGGCCGACAATGGTGGTGTGGATCGAGCGGTAGTCGTTCTGTTTCGGCGTCGAGATGTAGTCCTTGAAGCGACCCGGCACCATCGACCACGCGGTGTGGATGGCGCCAAGCGCCCGGTAGCAGTCCTCGACCGTGTCGACGACGACGCGAAAGCCGAAGATGTCAGAGAGCTGCTCGAAGGACAGCGCCTTGGCCTCCATCTTGCGGAACACCGACCACGGCTTCTTCTGCCGGCTCTTTACGCTGGCGTTGATCGCATGCTTCTCGAACAACGTGGACAGTGCCTTTTCGATGTCCGTCAGCACGCCCTTGTTGCGTTCGAAGATTTCGGCAAGCCGTGCGGTGACGGCGCGATAGGCTTCAGGATTAATGAAGCGGAAGGCGATCTCCTCCAGCTCTTCACGCATGCCTTGCATGCCCATGCGCCCGGCCAGCGGTGCGTAGATATCCATCGTCTCCTCGGCGATGCGCAGGCGCTTGGCCTCCGGCATGTGGTCGAGGGTGCGCATATTGTGCAAACGATCGGCGAGCTTGACCAGCAGCACGCGGACATCTTCCGAAATCGCCAGCAGAAGCTTTCTCAGGTTTTCCGCCTGCTCGGCCTTCTTCGAGACCAGATCGAGCTTCTTCAACTTGGTCAGGCCCTCGACCAGCTTGCCCATTTCGGGGCCGAACAGATCGTCGATCTCGGCCCGCGTGGCGGTCGTGTCCTCGATGGTGTCGTGCAGCAGGGCGACCGCGATCGTCGCCTCGTCCATATGCATTTCGGTGAGGATGGCGGCGACTTCGAGCGGATGCGAGAAATACGGATCGCCGGAAGCGCGCTTCTGGTGGCCATGCTTCTGCATGGCATAGACATAGGCCTTGTTGAGCAACGCCTCGTTGACGTCAGGCTTGTAGCGCTGGACGCGCTCGACAAGCTCATACTGACGCATCATGGGCGGAATCTCGCGGTGCTGAAATGATTGATGCGCCGCACTAGCGTACGGCGCATCCCATAGATAGCCACGAAACTGACTGGACGGAAGTGCCGGAAACGTATTCCAGGCAGGTCCAGAACGCTGGCTTAGTAGTCGTCGCTCTTTTCCGGCGGCACCAGGCCCTCGATGCCGGCCAGGAGGTCTTCCTCGGTCATCCGGTCGAAGGTGATGTTCTCCTCGGCGTCGTCGGCGTCGGTGGCGGCAACGGCGGTGCCGGTCTGATCGGCAATCGCCTCGCCATCGGCCTCGGGCTCGTCGACCTCGACATGCTTCTGCAGCGAATGGATCAGATCTTCCTTGAGGTCGTCGGGCGACAGCGTCTCATCGGCGATCTCGCGCAGCGCCACAACCGGATTCTTGTCGTTGTCACGCGGCACTGTGATCGGCGCGCCCTGGCTGATCTGCCGGGCACGATGGCCGGCAAGGAGCACCAGCTCGAAGCGGTTGTCGACCTTGTCGATGCAATCTTCAACGGTTACGCGGGCCATGGATTGCCCCTTTCATGCGATGGATTTGATGGAAAACAGGCTCGGTCCATAACCCGAACGCCGCCAAAATACAAGCATCATGGCAATGGCTGGGTTGCATGGCGCCCAAACCTTGGTTCAAACACCCGATTTGGCAAAACCAGTCTGTGCTATGTGTTCGGTGTCCCGATCACAATTGCTTGCAGTGCCGCACGCGCCCTTGGATTGCCGCGAAACTGGCGCTATCTCGGATGGCATAGAGGTCAGCCGGTTTATTATGAGCCTGACCGAACGCTATCGCATTTGGTTTAGACGGGTGTTTATTTCGAGAAGGAATATTTTCCATGTTCGACCCTCGTGAAAAAATCGCCCTATTCATCGACGGCGCCAATCTCTACGCGACGTCGCGCGCGCTCGGCTTCGACATCGACTACCGCAAGCTTCTGTCGAGCTTCCAGAAGCGCGGCTATCTGCTGCGCGCCTATTATTACACGGCGCTGGTCGAGGATCAGGAATACTCCTCGATCCGTCCGCTGATCGACTGGCTCGACTATAATGGCTTCAAGGTGGTCACCAAGCCGGCCAAGGAATTCACCGACTCGACCGGCCGCCGCAAGATCAAGGGCAATATGGACATCGAGCTCACCGTCGATGCGCTGGAACTCGCCGATGTCGTCGACCACTACGTCATCTTTTCCGGCGACGGCGATTTCCGCACATTGGTCGAGGCATTGCAGCGGCGTGGCCGCAAGGTATCGATCGTCTCGACCATGGCCTCGCAGCCGCCGATGATCTCCGACGATCTGCGCCGCCAGGCCGACCATTTCATCGACCTGACGACGCTGAAGAACGAGGTTGGCCGTGACCCGTCCGAGCGCCCGGTGCGCAGGCCCGAGCCGGCCGAAGTCGACGAGGACGATTATTGAGGCCGGTCGCCTTGACCGTGCTTTCCGCCTCCGAACCCGGCCGCGATTGCCCGCTCTGCCCAAGGCTGCATGACTTCATCGCCGAGTGGCGGCAGCGCGAGCCGTCCTGGTTCAATGCGCCGGTGCCGACTTTTTTACCACCCGAGGGTGACGCGGCGGTTCAGTTGCTGATCGTCGGGCTGGCGCCTGGCCTGCGCGGTGCCAATCGAACGGGCCGCCCGTTCACCGGCGACTATGCCGGCGACATGCTCTACTCGACGATGATTTCGCACGGTTTTGCGCGCGGAGAGTTCAAGGCGCGGCCAGATGACGGATTGGAGCTGGTCGGCACCGCGATCACCAACGCGGTGCGCTGCGTGCCGCCGGAGAACAAGCCGGTGGGCGCTGAGATTGCCACCTGCCGGACATTCCTGGTGCCGACGATCGCCAGGTTCCCGAACCTGCGCGCCGTGCTGGCACTGGGATCGATCGCGCACCAGTCGACGGTGCGGGCATTGGGCGGGCGTGTCGCCGCCTATCCGTTCAAGCATGGCGGGCAGCTGCCGGCCGGCAGCATCACGCTGTTTTCGAGCTATCATTGCTCGCGCTACAACACCAACACCGGTGTGCTGACCGAAGCGATGTTCGTTAGCGTTTTCAGCCAGATAGCGGCGTTCCTGCAGAAATAGAGTCGGGCGCCAGCGGATCAGCTTGATGGCGCAAACAGTGCAGCCAGCACCGCCGGCCCACCCTTCAGCACATTCATATCGACATCGCCATTGATGCCGTCGACGCGACCCCTGTTGTGGTACTGCCAGTAGACCCAGTCGTCGCGGTCCGGCTCCAGGAGCAACGAGCGGAGCCAGAGCGGACGGGCAGCAATGCGCCCTGCATAGGTCTGCGCTGCCTCATCGGTCAGATAGACGATCGCAGGCTTGCCGAACGTCGCCTCGACTGGAGCGAGGAACGCGGCCAGTTCGGCGTTCAATTGTTCGGGCGTCGGCCGCTGCGGGCAGTTGCCGCCGAATTCGATGTCGACGACCGGCGGCAGCAGCGGCTGGTCGTGCGGCACAACCGAGATGAAATTCTTCGCCTGGTCGGCGCCAGGTCGGCAAAAGGTGAAAAAGTGATAGGCGCCGACGGCGAGACCGGCGGCGCGGGCCTCTTCCAGATTCTTCGCGAAGGCATCGTCGACATGATCGCCGCCTTCGGTCGCCTTGATGACTGCGAAGGCGACATCGTCGGCGGCGACACGCGGCCAGTCGATCCGGCCCTGATGATGGGAAACGTCGATGCCCCTGAGCGGATATTTGTCGCGGTCCGGCGAGAATGCCTTGAAATAGATGTAGCCGCCTGCTGCGACGAAACATACCAAGACCAGACTGGCCAGACCAAAGAGAACAATTCGGTTCTTCAAGCGAATGGCCCCAGCCTACCCACGCTCTTTTAACAGCCGGCCCTTCTCGCGCGACCAATCGCGCTGCTTCTCGCTCTCGCGCTTGTCGTGCAGTTTCTTGCCGCGGCCGACAGCGAGCAGCAGCTTGGCGCGGCCCTGGTCGTTGAAATAGATTTTCAGCGGCACAAGCGTCATGCCTTCGCGGTCGACGCTTTGCGACAGTTTCGCCATTTCGCGCTTGTTGAGCAGCAGCTTGCGGCGCCGCCTGGGCTCGTGGTTGAAGCGGTTGGCCTGCAGATATTCCGGCAGATAGGAATTGATCAGCCAGATCTCGCCGCCTTCGACCGAGGCGTAGCTGTCCTGGATGTTGGCCTGGCCCTGGCGCAGCGACTTGACCTCGGTGCCGGTCAGCACCAGACCGGCCTCGACCGTGTCGAGCACCTCATAGGAAAACCGCGCCTTGCGGTTTTCCGAAACGGTCTTGTTGTTGGGATCGGCTTTTCTGACTTGATTCATGATGCGGAGAGGTGGCGCCTCATCCCTAATTAATCAAGCCGGCGTGCTTCATAGCCGCATCGATCTTGTCGGCAGTCGACTGTTCGATCGTCACCAACGGCGAGCGCAGCACGTTTTCGACCTTGCCTAGCTTCGACAGCGCGTATTTGGCGCCGGAAACGCCAGGCTCGATGAAGATCGCCTTGTGCAGCGGCAGCAGGCGATCCTGCAGATCCAGCGCCTTGGCGCTGTCGCCGGCAAGCGTTGCCTCCTGGAATTCGGCGCACAGCCGCGGCGCGACGTTCGACGTCACCGAAATACAGCCGACGCCGCCATGCGCGTTGAATCCAAGCGCCGAAGCATCTTCGCCCGAAAGCTGGATGAAATCCTTGCCGCACGTGGCACGCTGCTCGGAAACCCGTTCGACCTTGCCGGTGGCATCCTTGACACCGACGATGTTCTTGAAGTCGTGCACGAGCCGGCCCATCGTGTCCGGCATCATGTCGATGACCGAGCGCGGCGGGATGTTGTAGATGATGATCGGCAGCTTGGTCGCCCTGGCGACCGCCGCGAAGTGCTCATACAGGCCGCGCTGCGTCGGCCTGTTATAATAAGGCGTGACGACCAGGGCGGCATCGGCGCCGGCCTTCTCGGCATACTGCACGAGCCCGACGGCTTCCTCGGTGTTGTTGGAACCAGCGCCGGCGACGACCGGAACTCGTCCCTTGGCCACCTCGATGCATACCTTGACGACCTGGCGGTGCTCGTCATGCGACAGTGTCGGCGACTCGCCGGTGGTGCCGACCGGCACCAGGCCCGTCGTGCCCTCCGCGAGTTGCCATTCGACGAATGCGCGAAAGGCTTTCTCGTCGAAACGCCCGCTCTTTTCGAACGGTGTCACGAGCGCAGTAAGCGAGCCTCTCAGCATATCGTCCAACTCCTTGGCACTTCTGGTGTTTTGTGTCGGTGTTTGTGGTCGCGCCTTCTAACCGAAAGCGAAGCGGCGCACCATAGTCTCGACATGGTTGCGCGGCAAGCATTGCCATGGTGCCAGCAAGCGCAATTCGAACGGCCTCGCTAACTCTTTGTTTACGGGCTCTTCACGACCTAAGTTTAGGCTTCGAGGCATCTTCGCCAGCTTGTGGAATGCCAGGACAAGGAAAGATTTAGGGATCATGCCGGGCGGTCGGCCTCACCTTCTCGCGCTGCTTGGCGCCGCGCTCGCGCTGATGCCGGGCATGGCGATCAGCGGCAGCGTGGACGCACGGGTCACCTCAGCCATTCCGATTCCAGGCGCGGCAATTGCGCTGCCAGACCTGCAGGACAGAACGCGACAGGCGCCCTTGCCCGACGTCGCCCCTCTGAAAAGCGGACTGGATGCGTTGGCGCGGGGTGATAGTCTCCGCGCTCGTGGCGTGCGCGATGCCCTTCCGGCGCAGTCGCTCGACCAGCATATCCTTGCCTGGGCGATCGCGCTTTATGGCGGCGACAAGGTTCCGAGCGACGATATCACTGCTGCGGCCAAGATGCTGCCCAACTGGCCGGGGACCGTAGCCCTGCGCAAGAACAGCGAGCGCGCGCTCTATCGAGAGAACCCTGCCCCCGACATCGTCATCAGGGCGTTCGATGGCAGCCAGCCGCAGACATTCGAAGGCGTGATGGTTCTCGCCCGCGCCTATGTGGCGTCCAGCAATACCAAGGCGGCGCGTTCCGTGCTGTCGCCCTTCTGGCGCACCGCGATCCTGGAGGCCAAGGACGAGGCGGCGCTGATCAAGGAATTCGGCAGCCTGATCCCGGCCGCGGACCACCGCTTTCGCATGGAGCGCATGTTCTATGCCGACCGCGCGAATTCCGCGCTGCGCGTCGCCGGCCTCGCCGGCGCCCAGCAGCTCGCCGATGCATGGGCGGCGGCCGACAAAGGCGACAAGAACGCGCCCAAGCTGCTGAAGGCCGTGCCGGCAATGCAACGTTCGGCCGGCTACTTCTTCGCGCAGGCCGAATATTTGCGCAAGCAGGAGGATTTTGCCGGCGCTGCAGCCATTGTGATGCAGGCACCGACCGATCGCGAAGCTCTGGTCGATCCGGATGCCTGGTGGGTCGAGCGCCGGGTGCTGTCGCGTGAACTGGTCGACCAGGGCGACATGAAGGCCGCGTACAAGAT
>NZ_RZPI01000729.1:0-2648 GCF_003998715.1 Mesorhizobium sp. M7A.F.Ca.CA.002.15.2.1 | reverse complement strand
CGAATAATAGGTCGAGTTGATGAAGGAGACCGCGTTGCGGTCGCGGTCGACGATGGAGATATAGACCGTGTCGCTGCCGGGCGGCTCGACGCGCGGCAGATGCGTGATGGCGCGGTCGCGGTCGATCTCGGCGCGTAGCCGGTCGGCATAGGCGCCGGACAGGAGCTGCTTCAGGGGCACCGGGACATGGTCCTGGTCGCCGACATAGCGGTCGCGGTCGCGGTAAGCCAGGCGTCCGGCCTCGATCTCCAGATGCAGGCGTTCGGCGCCATTGGGGTCGAGCCCGCCAAGCTCGAAGCCCGACAGCAAATTGAGCATCAAAAGCGCCGTCAGCCCCTGATTGTTCGGCGGCATCTGGTGGATCTCATGGCCGCCATAGGAGGTGCTGACCGGCGCCACATAGTCGCCTCTGGTCGCGGCAAAATCCTCGGCCGTATGAAGTCCGCCCAATTCGTTGAGCCGGCTCACCATATCGTCGGCGACCGCGCCTTCGTAGAAACCGGACCGGCCGTGTTTGGCGATGATGCGCAAGGTCGCCGCCAGTTCCGGCTGCCGATGGACGTCACCCGCCTTCGGCGCCCTGCCGCCGGGCAGGAAGATGCGCGCGGCATGCTCGTCGGCCGACAGGTCGGTCTCCGGCTCGGCCCAGTCGAAGGCGACGCGGTCGTGCACGACATAGCCGTTCTCGGCATAGTGAATGGCCGGCGTCAGCGCCTCGGCAAGGCCCTTGCGGCCATGGTCTTCGAGCAGGCGGCTCCAGGCGTCGACGGCGCCGGGTACGGTGACCGCATGCGGACCCTGCAGCGGGATGCGGTCGAAGCCTTTTTCGAGATACCAGCCGACCGTCGCCCTGGCCGGCGCTCGCCCCGAGCCGTTGAAGGCCAGCACATTGCCTTGTCCTCCGGGAGAATAAAGCACGAAGCAGTCGCCACCGATGCCCGTCGATTGCGGCTCGACCACACCCTGCACGGCGGCGGCGCAGACCGCGGCGTCCATGGCATTGCCGCCGGAGCGCAGCATGTCGATGGCCGCAAGCGTTGCAAGCGGATGCGAGGTCGCGGCAACCGCCTCGGTGGCACGAACCGGCGAGCGGCCGGGAAACTGGAAATCACGCATTCTGTCTGAATATCCCCTAGTCACTTCTGCAAATTGGTCGCTTCTGCGAATTGATCTGGTGAAATCAATGCCGCCGGCCGAGCCGAGCAGCACGCAGGCGCCGGTGACGATGAAGGCGACCTTGAAGGTGGTGATGAAGGTCTTGATGTAGGAGGCCTGCTCGAAGAATCGCGCATAATTGGCGGCGCTGAAGCCGCCCGCTTCGTCGAACAGCGACAGCCAGAACAGCCAGCCGATCGGCACGATGATGATGGCGAAGACCAGAAGCAGGCTTGGCGACAACAGCGCCAGCAGCCGTAGTGATTCACGCCGGGCGTCGGCGTGAAGTCCCTGCGTGTTGAGCTCCCGGCCTGCGGCGCTGCCGATCTCTTCCATGAGGGCGGGCTGCGCGCTCATCAGTCTGCCGCCACCAGGATCGTGTCCTGCGCATCGAGACCGAATGAGACTGGCTGGCCGGGCGCCGGCATTTTGGCCAGCACATCGCTGCGGCAATAGTCGCGCAAAGTCAGCTGGCGGCCGTCGCGCAACGCCGCGTAGCAGACGAAGCTGTCGCCCTGATAGATGATGTCGCTGACTTTCGCCTCGAGCACGTTGACGCCGCTTGTCGGTTCGGCGTCTGCCAGGAGCCGCAGCTTTTCCGGCCGCACCACCATCAGGTGCTGGCCAGCTGCCGGCACTGGTGCCGCGGTATGGATTCTCCGGTCCTCGTACCAGACGGAGCCGTTGCGGCACTCGACCGGAATGAAATTCGATTCGCCGATGAAGCCGGCTACAAATCGCGTTTGCGGCCTGGCGTAGAGGGTTTCAGGCTTGTCGAGCTGTTCGATGCGCCCGGCGTTCATGACCGCGATGCGGTCGGACATGGTGATGGCTTCGCGCTGGTCGTGCGTGACATAGACGGTGGTCATGCCGAGCCGGCGATGCAGGGCGCGCAGCTCGATCTGCATGTGCTCGCGCAGGCCCTTGTCGAGCGCCGACAAGGGTTCGTCCATCAGCACGATGCGCGGCTCGAAGACGATGGCGCGTGCCAGCGCCACACGCTGTCGCTGGCCGCCGGAAAGCTGGTCGACCCGGCGTTCGCCCAGGCCCTGCAATTTCACCAGATCGAGCGCCTTCTCGACACGTTCGGCCGTCTCGGCGGCGGCGACGCCGCGCTGCTTCAGCGGAAAGGCGATGTTGTGGAAGACGTTCATGTGCGGAAACAGCGCGTAGTTCTGGAACACCATGCCGATGTTGCGCTTGTGCGGCGGCGTGGTGATGATCTCGTCGCCGCCGACCTTGATCGAGCCGGCATTGGCCCGCACGAAACCGGCCAGGATCATCAGCAGCGTCGTCTTGCCGGAACCGGAAGGGCCGAGCAGCGTCAGGAATTCGCCGGCCTCGACATCGAGGTTAAGGTCGCGCAGCACCGGGACGCTGCCAAATCGTTTCTCGATCCCGCGCATGCCGATGGGCAACGCGGATGGCGCAATGGACAAGATTTTTCGCTCCTTAGCCGCAGAGAACAGGTGGCGAGGCAGTGGCTGGTTACG
>NZ_RZPI01000728.1:0-2651 GCF_003998715.1 Mesorhizobium sp. M7A.F.Ca.CA.002.15.2.1 | reverse complement strand
TGCTGAAACCGTCGTCGGCGGCGTTCTCGCTGTCGTCAGGCTTTGCGCTGGTGGGCAGTATCTCCTTCGCCTTCGCCATCATCCTCAACCGCCGGCTGCGCGGCACCAGCGACACCAATCTGGTGACATGGCAGACCATCGGCACGCTGCTGATCGGCGGCGTGCTGAGCATCGGCGCCTGGCAGACGCCGTCGGCGCTCGATCTCGGCGCCATGCTGCTGCTCGGCATCGTCTCCTGCGGCGCGCATCTGATGATCACCAGGGCGCTCAAGCTGGCGCCGGCCTCGACGCTGGCGCCGCTGCATTACACGCTGCTGCTGTGGGCGGTGGTGTTCGGACTGGTGTTCTTCGGCGACGTTCCCGGTCCGCGCATCCTGATCGGCTCGGGCATTGTCGTTCTCGCCGGCCTGTTCATCTTCCACCGCCAGAAAGTGGTCGAGACCACCGTGCCGCCCGAAAACGTGCCGAAGGGCGTGAATTAGTCCAGGCTCACCCCCGGCGGATCGCCGCCAGATGCCGTGAAAACTCGGACGTCTCCATCAGCGCCTTGCAGCGCGCGAACCGCCCGTCGGCATAGGCGCGAAAATCATCGACCGGGTTGTTGTTGGCGAGCTGGATCAGCCCCCACAGCGTCCATAACAGGTCGCACATCGCCTTGTAGATGACGATGCGGCCGCGCTCCGCCGGCCTCGCCTCGCCGCCGAAATAGGCGCGCATCATCTCTTCGTCTTGCGCCAGATCGAATTTACCTTCCACGGAGAGGTCGCCAAGGTCCCAGAGCGGGTCGTTCATGCCCGAATATTCCCAGTCGACGATCCACATCCGCTCGCCCGTATCGAGGAAGTTCTCGCACAGCGGATCGCAGTGGCAGGCAACGATCGGCAGCGGATGGGCGGCAAGTGCCGAGCGCACGGTTTCCGCCTCGCGCACCACGTCATGATAGCCGGCGGGCAGGGCGATCTCCTTGGTGGACAGCACCTTGAGATAGTCGTCGATCATCGCAAACAGCTCGAAGCGGAAGGGAAACACCGCGCCTGAATTGTGCAGCTTGCGAAAGGCCTCGCCGGCGCGGGCTGGACTGCCCGGCCGAACCTTGAATTTCTCCTCCGACATGGTTTCGGCGCCGGCGATGTAGCGTGTCACCATCAACCCGGTGCCGGCATCGACATGCAGCACCTCGGGACTGACCCCTGCTTTTGCAGCTTCGCGTGCAGCCACCGCTTCGTTGGCCCGGTTGATGTATTCCTCGGTGCCCTTGCCGGGAATGCGCAGGCAGAAGTCGCCGGCCTTGAAGACGAGGTTGGTGAGGCCGCCCAGCCGTTCCAGCGGCCCGCTGTAGCCGGCCAGCATGGGAATGGCGTCCAGTGCCGCGCGCGCCTAGTCTGTAATCATGCCTGCGCCCCCACACACTGTTATTTGTCGCGGCAACGGTTCCACAATTTTCGCGCTTTGGCTATCATCACTGCGAGATCAAAAATTGGCGGACTGGATCAAAGTGGCGGACAACAAACATCAGGGTGCGCTTGGCGCGGCCTACGCGGCAAAGCGGCCCGAAGAGGTCGCCGCACTTTATGATCGTTGGTCGCAGACCTACGACGCCGACATGTCGGCCGCCGGCTATCGCCATCCGACGATCTGCCTTGCGCTGCTGACCCGCCATCTGCCGCGCGGTTCAGCACCGCTGCTCGATGCCGGGGCCGGCACCGGTCTCATCGGCGAATGGCTTGATATTGCTGGTTACCCGCAAGTCGAGGCACTCGATATTTCGCAAGGCATGCTGGATCAGGCAGCCCGCAAGGGTGTCTATTCCGCGCTCCATTGCCTGGCGCTGGGCGGTCATCTGCCCTTTGCCGATGATGCCTATGCCGGAGTGATCTCGGCCGGCGTCTTCACATCAGGTCATGTTGGCGTCGAGGGGCTGGACGAACTGATCCGCATCTGCCGGCCGGGCGGCATCATCGTGCTGACGGTCAAGAACTCGCTGTGGGATCAGGGCTTCGCCACGCGCGTCGCTGAGCTCGAGGCGCAGGGCCTCGTCACCCGCGTCGAGGAAACGCGCCCTTATGTCTCGATGCCCGGCGAAGCCGACACCGTGCCCAGCCGCGGCCTCGCACTGCGCGTGACCTGACCTACGCTTTGACCCTCGCGCCTGCCGGGTCGTACATCGGCTCGAGGTGGATCTTGGCCGGCGTCCTCTCCATCGCAACCACCAGTTCGTAGTCGCCCGAGGCGAGAAAATCGTCGCTGACCCCGTCGGCGTTGCGCACGTAGCCGTAGCCGATGGTCTTGCCCAGCGTATAGCCATAACCGCCGCTGGTGAGATAACCGACAGGCTCGCCATTGCGCAGGATGGTTTCGCGGCCGAGCAGCACGATCTCGGGGTCGTCGACCGTGAAGCCGGCAAAGCGTTTCTTCATTGCCGTGCCGCCGGTCTTCTCCAGCGCGCGCCGTCCGATGAAATCCGTGTTCTTGCGCAGCTTGACCGCCCAGCCGAGCCCGGCTTCCTGCGGCGTGTCGTTGGGCGTGATGTCGGAGCCCCAGGCACGATAGCCCTTTTCCAGCCGCAGCGATTCCAGTGCCCGATAGCCGATCGGGCGGATGTCGTGCTTTTTGCCTGCCGCCATCAGCGCGTCGAAGACTTCGCCGGTGGC
>NZ_RZPI01000727.1:0-2658 GCF_003998715.1 Mesorhizobium sp. M7A.F.Ca.CA.002.15.2.1 | reverse complement strand
GTCACGCGACGTCTTCATCCGCAAGCCGATGGTGCCACGGCTCGACCGCTGCATCCGCGTCAGCGTCGGCCTCGATCACGAGCTCGACATTTTTGCCGAGGAACTTCCCGGTGCTTTGGCGGCAGCGCGGGGTAATTAGGATACCGCTGGCGCGCAACCGGCAGCAAAAGCCGCCTACAAATCCATTTCCCAGGTCTGGCCGGTCAGATCCTTGCCGAAGCTGCGGTGGTGCTCCTGCGAGACCAGCCTGAAGCCGGCACGTTCGTAGATCGCGCGCGCCGCAACGAGGATGTCGTTGGTCCACAGAACTAGCTTGGCGTAGCCGCAAGCCCGGGCCTGGTTCACGCATTCCGCCACCAGTCGTTTGCCGATGCCGAAGCCGCGCGCCGACGCCTCGACATGCAGCATTCTCAGCTTGGCCACCTTATCATCCTGATGAACCAGGAACACCGCGCCGACCGGCTGACCACCGCGCTCGGCGATCCAGCAGAAATCGCGGCCGGGCACGAAATTGCGAATGAAATCGGCGCCGATCTCGGCGAGCATGGCCTCGAACTCGATCGTCCAGCCATATTCCTCGGCATAAAGTTGGGCCTGGCGCTGCACGACCCAGCCGACATCGCCGACGCGGTGCGGCCGCAACGTCACCTCGCCGCTTTCACGGGTGGGATCACCCAGCAATTCCCCCGCCTTGCGCAAGGCGCTGCGCAGTTCATGCAACCTGTCGTCGGGTACGCTTTCGATCAGCCGCGCCGTATCCCGATCGGCCGCCGCCTGCAGCCTGGCAAGCGCTGCCTCGCCCCTTGCGGTCAGCGAGAGGACCCTTCGGCGCCGGTCAGCCGGGTCCGTTCTGGCCTCGGTCAGCCCCTGGCCCGCGAACTTGCGCAGGATCCGCGTCAGATAGGCGGCATCGACACGCAATTGTCTCGATATTTCGGAGGCCGCCGGGCCATTCTCGAGCCGAAAAGCCCCAACCAGGAAACCTCGCTCGCCGGCGATTTCGGCGGAAGCCGGGTTGCTGCGGTGACCCAGTTCGAACAGCACGCGCGCCTCGGTCAAAGTGAATGCACTTTGTGTCAGCGTCTCGTCGAGAAGGCCGACAGTGCGCGTGTAGAAGCGATTGAAGCGCCGGACATCGGCCACCAATGCGTTGCGTTCGTCCAACATTTGCGGCCAGCTCCTAATAAAGCAGTTCCATTTTCCTAAATTAGTGGACTGAGTCAATTAAATTCAAGGCCAGAAGGCCAGCTAAAGCCGGAAGGCCCAGCTATTGCGTCCGCGCGCAGGTTGCATTCCTCAGGCCGTGCGCCAGATTCAAAACGAGACAGGCTTGGAGAGATTCATGGCTGGTCATCGCAGGAAAGTGCACGCACGCGTCTACGGTAACGTGCAAGGCGTCGGCTTCAGAGCCTGGGCCCGGGATGAGGCCACGGGCCTTGGTCTTGCGGGCTGGGTTTGCAATGAAGCGGACGGGTCCGTAACGGCCGAGATCGCAGGCCTCGATGAGGAGGTCTCGACAATGATCGAGCGCCTCTGGAAAGGGCCGGCCGGGGCTTTGGTTTCCAAGGTCGACGTCGAGGAGTTGGAGGCAGACAACGCCTCTGTTGGGTTCAGAATCGTGGCATGAAGGCGGATTTGGATTGAGCGCCTTGAATTAATTAAACGTTCGTTTTATTATTGCTCCGCAGAGGAGCTGACATGGCACGCACCGCCGGGTCTGATGGCGAAAAGACCGAAGCGACCATTCGTGAGGCGGCGGTCAATCTGATCGCGCGTTTTGGCTACGAGGCGATGTCGATGCGACAGCTCGCCGCCGAGGTCGGCGTACAGGCGGCCGCACTCTACCGCTACTTTCCGACCAAGGAAGAGCTTCTGTTCACGCTGATGCGCGAGCACATGGAAGGTTTGACCGAAGCGTGGGAAACAGCTCGCCCGGTTAATGCGGATCCCGTGCAGCGGCTTTCGGCCTATGTCGAAAACCACATCACTTTCCACATCGAGCGACGGCACGCCACGCATGTGTCGAACATGGAATTGCGCAGCCTGTCGCCGGAAAGGCTGACGCAGATCCTGCGCATGCGCACTGCCTACGAGAAGGAGCTGCGCACCATCCTGCGCGACGGCGCCGAGACGGGCACCTTCAGCATCGACGACACCGGGCTGACCGCCATGGCGCTGATCCAGATGATGACCGGCGTCATCGTCTGGTTTCGGCCGGGCGAACGGCTGTCGATCGCTGAAGTGACCACAACATATCTTTCAATGACAATGCGGCTCGTCGGCGCGAAGATCGACGCCTACGGCGCCGCGCGTCCCTTCGGACGCGCAAAGGACGCTGCAGCATTTTGATTCGCGCATGATCCCTTTCCGAAATCAAAGTCGATTTTCGAGGTCATGCGCAGGGAGGAGAAAAATGTACACCAACACGCTCAGCTTCGGGCATGACGAAGAGATCGAGGCGCTGCGCGACATGGTGCGGCGCTTTGCCCAGGACCGGATCGCGCCGATCGCCGCCGACATCGATCGCTCGAACGAATTCCCGGCGCATCTGTGGGGCGAATTCGGCGCGCTCGGCCTGCTCGGCATCACCGCCGACCCCGATTTCGGCGGCAGGTATTTTTCCTTCTGCGCCTGCGTCGCCCAGCGGTTGATCTGGTT
>NZ_RZPI01000726.1:0-2669 GCF_003998715.1 Mesorhizobium sp. M7A.F.Ca.CA.002.15.2.1 | reverse complement strand
GGATAAACACGCCCCGGGTCGGATCGGTTGCAAAGGCATGCACCGAGGTCAGCACGCCCGAACGCACGAGGAAGGTGCCGAGCAGCGACAGCGAAAAGGTCAGGATGGCGAGCAGCAGCGTCCAGATCTTCAGCGCCGAGCGCTTTTCCATGACAATGGCCGAATGGAGCAGCGCGGTGCCCGCCAGCCACGGCATGAAAGACGCGTTCTCGACTGGATCCCAGAACCAGAAACCGCCCCAGCCAAGTTCATAATAGGCCCAGTACGATCCCATGGCGATGCCGCCGGTCAGGAACATCCAGGCGACCAGCGTCCACGGCCGCACCCAGCGCGCCCAGGACGCGTCGATGCGGCCTTCGATGAGAGCGGCGACCGAGAAGGAAAAACAGATCGAGAAGCCGACATAGCCGAGATAGAGGAACGGCGGGTGGATGGCGAGGCCGAGATCCTGCAGGATCGGGTTGAGATCGCGGCCTTCGATCGGCGCCGGGTTGAGCCGGATGAACGGATTGGACGTCGCCAGGATGAACAGGAAGAAGGCGGCGCCGATGGCGCCTTGCACCGCAAGCACATTGGCGCGCAGCGTCGCCGGCAGGTTGGAGCCGAAAGCGGCGACGAGTGCGCCGAAGAAGGTCAGGATCAACACCCAAAGCAGCATCGAGCCTTCATGATTGCCCCAGGTTCCGGTGATCTTGTAGATCAACGGCTGCAAGGAATGCGAGTTTTCCCACACGCCTGCCACCGAGAAATCGGAGCTCGCATAGGCACTCGCCAGCGCTGCGAAAGACAGCGCCGTCAAGGCGAAGCCGGTCACCGCGACCGGACCCCCGACGGCCATCAGGCGCTGGTTGTTCAGGCGTGCGCCAAACAGCGGCACGAGCGTCTGCACCAGCGAAAGCGCAAACGCCAGGACGAGGGCGAAATGTCCGGTTTCAACCATGCCCGTGATCCACTGTCGCTCTCCTGCCGGAGCTATTCACTCTTGCTCTCCTGCCACACGCCCTTGGCCTTGAGGCCGTCCGCAACCTCCTTGGGCATATAGCGCTCATCATGCTTGGCCAGCACGCTATCGGCAACAAAAACCCCGTCCGGGCCGAAACTACCCTCGGTGATGACGCCCTGCTCTTCGCGGAAAAGGTCGGGCAGGATGCCGGTATAGGTGACCTTGACCGATTTGTGCGTGTCGGTGACCGAAAAGCCGACCGTGGCCCCCTGCCCGCGCTGGATCGTGCCTTTTTCGACCAATCCACCCAACCGGATGCGCTGGCCAGGCTGGACGCTTGCCGTGGTGAGATCGGCCGGCATGTAGAAATAGGAGGCCTTCTGGCCAAGCGCGTAGAAAGTCAGCCCGGTCGCGGCACCCAGGAAGACCAGGCCGCCCGCGATCACCGACAATCGTTTCTGCTTGCGCGTCATGTCTTGTTCTACTCCGTCGCCGCAAGCCCAAGCGAAGCGGCAAAGGCGGTGAACTTCTTCGCCTGGTCACTGTCGGCCCCAAAGACGGCAATGGCGCGACCGAGCGCCTCACGCGCCTGATCGGCCTTGCCAAGCACGACATAGGAACGAACGAGCCGCATCCATCCTTCCGGGTCGTGCGGATTTTGCCGCAGTTTGTCGTCAAGGCCGGCAACCATGGTGTTGATCATGGCTTCCCGATCCTGCGGCGACATCGAGGATGCGGCGTCGATATCGCCGGCATCGGGGCCGTTGGCGGCGTCGCCAGAAGCCACTTCGGGGTTGCCGGACTTGGCCAGCGCCTGCTCGACGGCACCGCGCCATGGCGAGTCCGGCGGCAATCTGCCCAGCATCGCCTGCCATGCCGTGGTCGCTTCCTTGGCGCGACCCTCCTGCGCCAACGCCATGGCCAGGTAGAAACTGGCCTTCGCATTGGCCGGATCGAGCTTCAGGGCTGCCTCGAAAGCATCCTGGGCATCGGCCGAGACAATGCCGCCTGCCGCGCCGGCGATCGCCTCTCCGAGACCGGCCTGGCGAACGGCGCTGTCGCCATCAAGCCGAATGGCGTTGCGATAGGCATCCGCCGCGTCGGAAAAGCGCTGCATGCGCAGATAGACCGGGGCAAGCACGTCCCAGCCCCTGCCATCGGTGGGATTGGCGGCCAGATGGGCTTCGGCCCGCGCCACCAGTTCGTCGACCGAACTGTCGGCGGGATTCTTGGCCAACCGCTCGCTGAGCGGTTGTGACGGCAGGTCGGGAGAGCCAAGCTTGACATAGAGCCCCCAACTGACCAGCGGCACCGCCAGCACGGCTACGGTTGCCACCAGCCTTGCGGTGGCCGGCGCTCGGCCCGCGTTTGCGCCACCGGCGGTACCCGCATTGTCAAGGCGAAGGATGCGGCGAGCGATCTCGGCGCGGGCTTCGGCCGCTTCGGCCGGCTGGATCAAGCCACGCGCGGCGTCGCGGTCAAGCTCGGACAGTTGGTCGCGATAGACTTCGAGATCATGTTCGCCGCTCGACGACGCGCCCTTCGCGCTGGCGGCCAGCGGCAACAGCACCGCCAGGCTTGCACCCAGCGTGAGAATGGCGGCTATGACCCAGAACAGCATGGTTCTTCCAATAACGGCAGAGCTCTGCCGTGCCAACAGATGCATGCTGCGACGCTTTGACGACGCCAGCCGCCAATCGTCGGCAGACGGTCGTCAGGTCAGCGG
>NZ_RZPI01000725.1:0-2677 GCF_003998715.1 Mesorhizobium sp. M7A.F.Ca.CA.002.15.2.1 | reverse complement strand
CTCCCCGTCTCTACACGGGGAGAAGATGCCGGCAGGCAGATGAGGGGCGGCGCCAACGAGCAAGAAACTGTTTTAGGACCGGAGTGACGACTTGAAAGCCAAACTGGGCATGTCCCCCATTGCGTGGTGGAACGACGATCTTGCGGAGCTCAGCGATGACGTGTCGCTGGAAGAATGTCTGCGCCAGTCGCGCTCGGCCGGCTTCACCGGCATGGAGATGGGCCGGCGTTTTCCCAATGACCCCGAAATCATGCTGCCGATCCTGAAGGCCGCCGACGTCACGCTGTGCGGCGGCTGGTTCTCGGGCACGCTGGTCGATGGGGAGATGGCCGACAACAAGGATCGCATCCAGCCGATGATCGACCTGTTCAAGGCGGTGAACGCGCCTTGCATCGTCTATGGCGAGGTTGGCCGTTCGATCCAGGGCGACCGCTCGAAGCCGCTGGCGACCAAGCCGAAGCTGTCGGACGACGAGATGAAAGCCTATGCGAAGCGCCTGACCGAATTTGGCGAATGGTGCGCCGAACAAGGCATGCCGCTGTCCTACCACCACCATATGGCGGCGGTGGTCGAGACCGAGCCGGAACTCGATGCCTTCATGCGCTATTCCGGAGCCGGCATTCCGCTGCTGCTCGATGCAGGCCATCTGGCATTCGCCGGCGGCGACGTGCTGCGCGCCATCGACAACCACCATACCCGGATCAGCCATGTGCATGTGAAGGACGTCCGCATGGGGGTGATCGAAAAGCTCGACCGCACGAAGCAGTCCTTCCTCGACGCGGTGGCGCTCGGCGCCTTCACCGTGCCGGGCGACGGTTCGCTGGACTTCGGCGCCATCGTGCAGCGCTTCGCCGACCATGGCTATGAGGGCTGGTTCGTGGTCGAGGCCGAGCAGGACCCGAAGAAGAACCCGCCGCTCAGGATGGCGCAAGTGGGCTACAAGGAATTGATGCGCGTCATGACGGCGGCCGGATACACGGTCGAGACGCAAGGCTTTCCAAATGTCTAGTTTCCCAATGGCTGGTGCGACGGGTTCCCGGCGAGGCCGATTGCTGTAGATTGGCCCGATGAAAGATTCCGAACACCCCTTCTTCCGGCCTTTGTGGCGGCGTGTCGCCGTCGTCGCGGTCTGCGTCATCTGGTCGATCATCGAGTTCGCCACCGGCACGCCGTTCTGGGGCATGATCGCGCTCGGCTTCGCCGGCTACGCCGTCTGGCAGTTTTTTTATCTCTACAAGCCTGCTGACGAGGCGAGGCCTCCGGTCGGGCCCGAGCCGAAGGAGTGACTGATCGCATGCGTCGGCGGTTAGCTTCCAGTGCTTCTAACTTCGTCATCCGAGGGTCTCCGCGACGGAGCTTCGCTCCTGCTAGGCCCTAGGATGACGAAGTTAGAGAGGCTTCGGCCGATCTCGAAGATTTCGATAGGAGAGACAAAAATGTCGAAGCTGCTCGTCAAAGCCGACAAGGGCCACGGTCGCGTCGCCCATGTGACGCCGAAAAGCGCGGGCTGGACCTATGTCGGTTTCGACCTGCATCGGCTGAAGCCGGGCGAGAGCGCCTTCGGCAAGACGGAGGATCGCGAAGTCTGCCTGGTGTTCGTCACCGGCAAGGGCAAGGCTTCAGCCGGCGGCAAGGAGCTCGGCCTGCTCGGCGAGCGCATGTCGCCCTTCGAGGGCAAGCCGTGGTCGGTCTACGTGCCTGAGGGTTCGGACTGGTCGGTGACCGCGGACACCGAACTGGAAGTCGCGGTCTGCTCGGCGCCGGGCCTTGGCGGCGGCCTGCCGGTTCGCGTCATCGGACCGGACGATCTCGGCCAGGAGGTGCGCGGCAAGGGCACCAACACGCGCTATGTCACCAACATCCTGCCGGAGGGCAAGCCGGCCGATTCGCTGCTGGTGGTCGAGGTCATCACGCCCGGGGGGCATACGTCGAGCTATCCGCCGCACAAGCACGACCAGGACAATCTGCCCGCTGAATCCTACCTCGAGGAAACTTACTATCACCGCCTCAACCCGCCGCAGGGCTTTGCCTTCCAGCGCGTCTACACCGACGCCGACAAGAACGGCCATCGCGCGCTCGACGAAGCAATGGCGATCGAGGATGGCGATGTCGTGCTGGTACCCAGGGGTTATCACCCCTGCGCCGCCTGCCATGGCTACGACCTCTATTATCTCAACGTCATGGCAGGACCGAAGCGGACGTGGAAGTTCCACAATGCGCCCGAGCATGAATGGCTGATGAAGGCCTGATCGGTCGCTGCGTGAGCACTCGCCCCCTGGTCCAGCACGAAAAAATCGTCGGCTAATGACCCCGCCGCAGCGTTTTGTTACCTGAAAGCCAGCAAGGCTTCGTCAATTCGTCATGGAAATCACCTATGGCAGCGAAGCTGACAAGGACTTTCCATGCGCTACGCCCTCTATTTCACTCCCCGGCAGGACGAGCCACTGGCGCGGATCGCCGCCGACTGGCTGGGCCGCGACCCGTTTGGCGCCGCCACGAGGCCGGTCGAAGCGGTGGCCGACCTGTCGGCGGCGGAAGTGGCTTTCCACACCGCTTCGGCGCGCCGCTATGGTTTCCATGCGACGCTGAAAGCACCGTTCCGCCTGGCTGCCAACGAGACGGAAGTCTCGCTGCGCGCCGCACTCGACCTTTTTGCCGAGGTGACGCCGGTGGTGAC
>NZ_RZPI01000724.1:0-2695 GCF_003998715.1 Mesorhizobium sp. M7A.F.Ca.CA.002.15.2.1 | reverse complement strand
CCTTAAAGCGGATTGTCCGAATGGATTCAGACGACCCGCTTTAACTCTTTGTTTTATGCATGTCGTTTTCCCAAAACCGAGGTCACTTTTGGGCGACATGCATTAGCCCGAAAACAGGACGCCCGTCCGGTTTTCGGACGGGCGGTGTCATTCAGGCATATAAGCGAGCTATTTCGGCGGGATGGTCAGGGTTGCGCCGACAGGAAGCCGGCGGGGTTCGTAGCCCTTGTTGGCGCCCGAAATGACCTTCCACCTGGCGCCGTCGCCATAGGCTTTCTTGGCCAGATCCCAATAGGTGTCGCCGGCAACGATGACATGGCTGGCTTCCGCTGGCGCGGCCTCAGCAGGCTTTGCCGGCTCGGCCGGTGCCGGCGCGGCTGGTGGCGCTGGCGGGGGAGGTGCTCCTTCCGTCGATATGGCCGGTGGTGTGTTGGCGATATCGCCCGAGTTGGCCGGCAATTCAGGCATTGCCGGTGCCGCTTCGGCAGGCTTGGCGGCTTCAGCCGGTGCGGGCGCCGGGGTGGCCGGTGCCGCTTCGGCTGGCTTGGCCGGATCGGTTGCCGGGGCCGCAGGCGCCGCGGCGACGGTCGCGGCTATTTCGGTGATGCGGCCGTCGAGCTTCGGCGTGTAGGGCCGGTGGGCGCCGAGATAGTCGGCAACCACCTGTTCCAGGCCGGGGCCGTAGTCGTAGGCATTCCTGGCCTTGTCGGCAAAGACCTTGTAGCCGTCGCCGCCCTGGCGAACATAGTTGTTGGTGGCGACCAGATAGTCCTTCTCCGGCTTGATCGGCGTCCAGGCACCGCCTTCCATGACCTCCACCGATTTGACCCGGCCGGCATTGGGCGCAACGGATTTGTCGAAGGAATATTTCAGGCCGGCGACCTGGGGGAAGCGCCCGGCGCCGTCCTCGACCTGACTGAGACCGCCCTCGAGGCCGGCCACCAGATCCTTGCCCGAAATCTGGAAGGTCGCCAGCGTGTTCTGGAAGGGCAGCACGGTCAGCACCTCGCCCATGGTGACGGTGCCCTTGTCGATCGAGGCGCGCAGGCCGCCGCCATTGGAGATGACGATCTCGACGCCCTGTCCCTTGACGCGGTCGAGGATGGCGTCGGAGACGAGATTGCCCATCGCGCATTCGCGGGTGCGGCAGCTCTCGCGACTGCCGTCGATGACGTCGGTGGTTTCGGCCACTTCCTTGTTCTTCAACGCCTCGATCGGCGCCCCAAGCTCCTTGATGCGGGCGAGCACGGCCGGGTCGGGGGTGATCGACTTGTCGAGATAGATCGGGTCGCCGCTGGCCGATTTGACGACGCCATTGTCGTCGAACACCACCTTGAACTCGCCGAGATATTTCGAATAGGAGGCCGCCTGCACCACCGGCACCTTGTAGCCGTCCGGATTGTCGACCATCGTCGGGTAGGGGCCTTCCGCCTTCGGATCGGTGTTCGACAGCAGGGAATGGCTATGGCCGCCGACGACGACATCGATGCCCGGGATCTTGGCGATGACGTCACGTTCGCGCCTGTAGCCGATATGGGTCACGGCGATGATCTTGTTGACGCCTTCGCCCTTGAGCTTCTCGACTTCGGCAGTGATCGACTTGACGTCGTCCTCGATGGCGACGTTGGGACCCGGCGAAGCGAGGTCCGGCGTGTCGTTGGTGATCGCGCCGATGATGCCGATGTTCTGGCCGCCGACCTCGACGACAACAGATGGCTTGACGCGGTCGCCGAGCTTGGATTGCGCGTTGGCCTTCACATTGGCGCCGAGCACGGGGAACTTGATCATGTCGAGGAACGGCGCCAAGGCGGCCTCGCCGTCGTCGAATTCATGGTTGCCGAGGGCCATGGCATCGAACTTCATGTCGTTGAGGAATTCGCCTTCGACCTTGCCCTTATAGGTCGTGTAGAACAGCGAGCCCTGGAAATTGTCGCCGGCGCTGAGCAGCAGCACGTTCTGGCCTTCCAGCTTCTTGCGTTCCTGGGCAATCGCGGTGATTAGCCGGCCCGCGCCGCCGATGCACTCGCCCTTGGTCTCCTCGTCCGCCGAGCAGGTCGATTCATATTTGTTGTTGCCTTCGATGCGGCTGTGCCAGTCGTTGATATGCAGGATGTTCAGCGTGTAGTCGGCAAAGGACGCGCCGGCCGACAGGCCGAGGGCTGAGGCTGACAGGGCTGCAATGGCGGCAAGCTTCTTCATCTTCGTCTCCCGGAAAGCTGATCAGAGGCCATTAGCGCTCTTGCTTGACTGGAACATAACAGCCGGCGCTTTGGCCATGTTCCCATCGCGTTCCGGATGACGCAAGCGGAATCCGGGACCCTTTGCCGGCACAAAAAAGGACGGCGGCCAACCAGCCGCCGTCCTTGGAAAACGAATGGTCGTGGGTTCAGACGCGCCTTGTCAGCACGAAATTCTGACCGCTGGAGCTCGTGCAGTTGAGCTGGCTTGTCGACACCATCAGGCAGTTGAAGCTGACCGCGGTCTGGCGGATCAGCGAGGTGCCGTTGATCTGCACCGATGTGGCGCCGGTCATCGTGTAGCTGCCGTCGGCAAGCTTCTGGCCGGTGTCGGTGGCTACCGTCGTGAAGGTGCCGCCGGTGAAGGTCGACAGGCCGGTGCCCTTGGCGTCGATCCACGAGCCCTCGACGCCTTTCGGCGCCGCTGCCATCGGCGGTTTATCGGGGCCGCTGGTCGC
>NZ_RZPI01000723.1:0-2697 GCF_003998715.1 Mesorhizobium sp. M7A.F.Ca.CA.002.15.2.1 | reverse complement strand
AGAGCACGCGCCGGCCGACCATCAGCTCGGCCAGTTCCTCGACAGTCGTTTTCCTGGTCTCGCGCGTCGCCACCATCGTGCCCTGGCGCATGACCGACACCGTGTCGGTGATGGCCATGATCTCGCGCAGTTTGTGGGTGATCAGCACCACCGTCTTGCCCTGGTCCTTCAACTGCCGAAGGATGCGGAACAGATGGTCGGCCTCGGCCGGCGTCAAAACGCCCGTCGGTTCGTCGAGGATCAGGATCTCGGCGCCGCGATAGAGCGCCTTCAGGATCTCGACACGCTGCTGCAGGCCGACCGGCAGTTCCTCGATGATTGCATCGGGATCGACTTCCAGCCCGTATTCACGCTCCAGCCGCTCCAGTTCGGAGCGCGCCTTGGCGATGCTCTTCTTCAAGAGCGCATCGCTTTCGGCGCCGAGGATGACGTTCTCCAGCACTGTGAAATTGTCGACCAGCATGAAGTGCTGATGCACCATGCCGATGCCGAGCGCGATGGCGTCATTGGGGGTCTTGATCGAAGCCGGCTGGCCGCCAACGCGGATCTCGCCGCTGTCGGCCTGGTAGAAGCCGTAGAGGATCGACATCAGCGTCGACTTGCCAGCGCCGTTCTCGCCGACAATGCCGTGGATCGTGCCGCGACCGATCTCAAGATTGATGTCCCGGTTGGCGCGCACCGCACCAAAACTCTTGTTGATGCCGATCAACTCGATTGCGGCTTGCGCCATGCAGCCTGTCCCACTCTTATTTTTTTATCGCTTGGTCAAAACGCCTAGCATGACGCTCCGCCCGTGCCAATTGGCGGAGCAGGTTCACTCTCGACAAATCCCGGTGCGCTTGTCAATTTGCAACGTGGCCGGGGCCTTCACATTCGCTAGTATGGCGGAGCCGAAATTCGCATTGCGGCGCAAGACATCGCGGCGCAAGACATCGCGGTGAAGACTGGGGAATTCACATGACCATACCCGCCGACCGGCTGACGACGCTGGAAATCCGCGCCGCCGAGCAGGAGAAGACCATCGAGGAACTGTCCGGCCAGATCGCCGAGCAGTGGAAAGTGATCGAGCGCATGCAGCGCAAGCTCGACGCGCTGACGGATCGCTTCCTGGCGCTGGAGGAGCAGACGGGAGATGAAGTGCCTGTAACCAAGCCGCCGCACTGGTGAGGAAAAAGGGAAGGGCGCATGCCATGGCCAGTGAAAGCGATCGCATTGCACGGGCCAGCGACTATGTGCGTGGCCTGATGAACGATGCGGAGCGCGAACGGGCCGAACGTGATCTGGAGATCGACCCGGCCTTCCGCGACGAGGTCGTGCGACTTGCCGAGCGCATGCACGTCTTCGACCGTGCCGAACCGGGGGATGGCGAAGAGCGCTGGAAGCAGATCACGCAGCGCATTGGCGACCTGCCGCAGATGCGTAGTTCTGGCCTGAGCGACGCCAGGCCGCCAACCGTGATCCGAAGCCTGTCGCAGCGGCCATACGGCGTCGGCGTGCACGCGCTGGGCGGCCGGCGTGGATTTGTGGTTGCCGCCGGACTGATGGTGGCGTTCGCGCTCGGTTGTCTCGCCGCGAAGCTGCTATAGGCGAGGCCGGCGAGACATCAGAGCCATCGTCTCGCCGTCCGAACGGCATATCTCAACGGTGTTCCAGCCGAGGGCCGCGTAGAAACCACGCGCATCCCATGTGTAGAGATAGAGCATCTCGACGCCCCGTGACGCCGCATGGGCTTCCGTTGCCTTGACCAGCGCGGTGGCGATGCCTCGGCGTCGATACCTTGCATCGACAACCAACCCGGCCAGCCATGGCGTCAGATCATGCGCGGGCTCCAGTTCGTGGCGCACCAGCAGGCATGTCCCGACCGGGGTGTCGCCGATCCGGGCCACGAATGCCGCCTCGAAACCGTCACCGGCGATCAAGTCGCGAAGCCCTGCCGCATCTTCCCCGAGAGTCCTTCCGGTTCCCTCGAAAAAGGCAGACAGGCGCAGTTGCGCGACCGCTGCTACGTCGTGCTCGCCCATGGGTCCGATCGTCGGCTGCATCTGTATCTCGAAACGGTGTCCGGCACGGAGCGAAGGTTTCGCTCGATCCGGTAAAGGCAAAACCGCCGGGCTGGCGCCCGGCGGTTTGCAGATCATGGCTGTGTGTTCGTGCCGCTCAATAGGGGCAGGCGTTGTCAGTCGTATAGTCGTGTACTTCGACCTTGCCGGCAATGATGTCGGCCTTGGCTTTTTCGACGGCCGCCTTCATCTCGTCCGTCACCAGCGCCTTGTTGTTGTCGTCCATGGCGTAGTCGACGCCGCCTTCCTTGAGGCCGAGATTCTCGACGCCGCCCTTGAAGGTGCCGTTCTTGCCGTCCATGAAGGCGGTGTAGACGGCGACGTCGACGCGCTTCAGCATCGAGGTCAGCACCTTGCCGGGCTGCAGGCCGTTCTGGTTGGAATCGACGCCGATGCCAAGCTTGCCGGCATCTGCCGCCGCCTGCAGCACGCCAACGCCGGTACCGCCTGCCGCGGCGTAGACCACGTCGGAGCCCTGGTCGATCTGCGTCTTGGCGATCTCGCCGCCCTTGGCCGGATCGTTCCAGGCAGCCGGCGCGTCACCCGTCATGTTCTGGATGACATCGGTCGCGCCGGCCGATTTGGCACCGCCGACATAGCCGCATTCGAACTTGCGGATCAGCGGGATGTCCATGCC
>NZ_RZPI01000722.1:0-2698 GCF_003998715.1 Mesorhizobium sp. M7A.F.Ca.CA.002.15.2.1 | reverse complement strand
GGATTGTCCGGTGCGCGCCAGCGCTCGCGCGGGGCCGCCCCGAAAGGTGCCTGGCCCCGCGGTGCTTTGATCAGTAATGGTGCCAGTGGCGCCAGTGATGATGCGGATGCCAGACGTAGGCCGGACCGTGCCAGTAGTGGTAGCGCGGGCGCACGACGACGACGCCGTTCGGCACGCAGCGGCCCCATCTGTTGGGGTGCCAGCCGATGCCGCAGCCCCAGCGGACATGCTCGACCAGTGCCGGGGTGGCTGGCTTCGCAACGGACACGATGGGCATTGCGCTGGAGGCGGAGGCTGTCGCGACAGTTCCACCGATGGCCAGGATAGCGGTTGCTGCATAGTTTTTCAGGCGACTCATAATTGGACTCCGAGTGCTTTCGACGATGAAGATGGCCGTCCTGTATGGTGCACAGGGCAGGCTTGTCCCTTCGCATCGTTAAACGGCGTCTCCGGTCTTTTCCGTCGGTCGTCATGGCGATTTTTTTGGCGTAACGGTGGCGCGGCGTTCCATATGGCGCAGCAACGCCTGTGCCAGCACGCTCCGGTTTTCAGGCGATGTGCTCGCCGCGAAGTCGACAATGGCCTGTTCAAGCCGGCTGCGCACCGTCACATCGGCATCGCGTGCCCGTTCCAGGGCGGCGGACAAGGCGGCCTTGTCCATGACAGGCTGCTGCAACAGGTCCGCTGCCTCCTGCCTCGCCTGCTGGCCATCGAGAATGATCTGACGGGACTGCACGCGAACCTGGCGCAGCGCCTCGCGGAACGCCTTGCGATCCTGGTCGGGAAGGTGTCGGCCGGCCGATTCCAGCGAGAAGCCCGATTTGGCATTTCTCAGCCAGACCGCGCCACCGACAAATGCGCTGGCCAGAAAGACGTTCAGCACCACGGAAGCAATGACCAGACCACGGACCCAGCGCGTACTCATAGGCTTTCCTCACCGTTCTCGGCATCCGGGCCGGCATCGCCAAACGCCGTCACATTGGCATCCAGCACAGTGTGGTCCGGCTGGACCTCGGGCGTGATGACGGTCACCAAAGCCAGTCCTGCCACGGCGCCGGCCAGGCCAATGCCTGCGAGTCCCAGCCCCAGCCACCAGAACCGCTGCCGCCGGCGTTGGACAAGGTGCCGGCCGGCGACCTGCAGGATACTGCCGTGCAGCGCTTTACCGGGGGCGTCGACGCGGTAGCTGTCGAGCAGCGCGTCAAGTGTCCCGGCCTGCCTCAAGATGGCCTCGCCCGCGTCGCTTGCGGCAAAGACCGTGCCGGCCATTCGCTCGGCCTCGGGCCATCGCCGCAAGTCGCCGCCATAGGCCTGCGCCAAGGCGGCAAAGCGCCTGGCATCCATTGCGGGTTCGTTCCTGGACCCTTCAGCCATGTGTCTCCCCCTTGCCCGTCGGCGCCGAGCGCCAGGCGGCACCAGCAAGGCGCAATGGCCGTGCTGCGTTGCTGCTTGCCCGGCGTTTACTCATCGGCGCCATCCTCCGCCAGGATCGCTTGCAGCGACCGCCGGCCGCGCGCGAGCAGGCTTTCCAGGGCATCGACGCTGATCTGCAGTGTCGCTGCCGCCTCGATATTGGACATCCCCTGATAGTAGACCAGAACGATCGCTTCGCGCTGGCGCGGCGCTATGGCTTGCAGCGCCCGTTCGACCCGATGGGCTTCTTCCTCGGAATGAGCATCGGGAAGCGGCGCAGGATCGGCGACGTCCGGCAGGTCGCCGGTCACCCACTCGCGCCTGCGACGCAGCCGGTCGTAGCAAAGGTTGAGCGTCACCCGGTGGATCCAGCTGTCGAAGCGCGCATTGCCGCGCCGCCAGCTCGCGGCATGGCGCCAGATCCGCACGAAGGTTTCCTGCGCGACATCCTCGGCCTCCGCCGCATCGCCGAGCATGCGCACGGCAAGCGCCAGGATACGCGGCAGCTTGCGCGCGACGAGCGTTTGCACGGCTGCCGGCTCGCCGGCGCCGACACGGCGAACCAGCTCCTCGTCCGGATCCGCAGCCATCAGTCGGCGCACTCCCGATGTTCATCGCGCGTCATTGCCTCTTGGTCATTGCTCTTGCTTGGGAGCGGTTTTGTGGCCCGGCAGTTCGTCGGCTGTCAGAATGCCATCGGCATTCTTGTCCAGCCGGGCGAAGCGCTTGGCGAAAAACGCATCGAGTTCGGCGCGATCGATGAAGCCGTCATGGTTGGAATCGATCCGCGCGAAGGATCTGGCGGCGTCGCCCTTGACGTTGCGCTTCGCCTGAAAGGCCTCCCATTCCAGCAGGCTGATCTTGCCGTCGCCATCCGTGTCGGCCGCCATGATCGCCTTTTCGCGCCGCTTCTGGAATTTGGCCAGCGTGATGTCGGACCTGCTCCCCGACGCGCCTGGCGCGGCAAGTGGCGCGGCGGTCTGCGGTGCAGGCGGGGTCGTTGCCTGGGCAAGAGCCGCAACGGTCTGCAAACTCAAGGCAACGACTAATATCGAACGGCTGATCATGTTGTGCGTCTCCAGCTTGGCGCGACGCAGACGGCTTGTGCCGTCATCGCGCTTCAACCGTTAAACGCCGCGACCCGGAAAATCCGTCGGTCGCGCGTGCTGATCCGTTCGTGCTCGGGTGCGCATCCCGTCGATCGGGATGGAAGGAGCTCTAGTCCGACTGGTCGGCCGCAATCAGTTGTTCGGGCTTGAACCCGGCATGCTGCGGGGTCCACACC
>NZ_RZPI01000721.1:539-2711 GCF_003998715.1 Mesorhizobium sp. M7A.F.Ca.CA.002.15.2.1 | reverse complement strand
AGGCGGTCCTTGCGCGTGCTCATGGTCATCTCGCCAGCGTCAGGTCGACGAAGCCGTCGACGAACAGCGACAGCATGGTGCCGACGGCGAAATAGAAGATGATCATGCCGCCGGCGATGATGAAGGGCTGGGAGATGAAATAGATCGGGATCTGCGGGGTCAGCTTGTTGACGAAGCCGATCGTCAGATTGACGAGAATGGCATAGGCGACGAACGGGCTGCCGAGGCGGATGACCAGGAAGAAGGTGTCCGACACCGTGTCGGTGACATCGACGAGGGCTGCCTGCGGGTTGAAGAAGATGTTGACCGGCGCGACCGTGTAGGAGGAAACCAGCGCGCGTATTATCTCGTGGTCGAAATCGAACACGAACAGCATCAACAGCGCCGAGAACGAGATGATGGCGGCAAGGGCTGCCTGGGGTTCGGGCTCCTCGATCGCCGGTCCGCCGGTGCCGCCATAACCGACCAGCATGGCGATGGCCGAGCCCATGAAGCGCAGGGCTTCCATGTAGAGCCTGGTCATGGCGCCGATCAGGCCGCCGACCAGAAGTTCCGAGATGATCATCGGCACCAGGATCTGCGGGCGCGGGTCGACGAAAGGAAAGATCTTGTCCCACAGGAAGGCGAGCAGGCCGCCGGTGGCGGCGACCGCCACGAACAACCTGACCTGGACCGGGACGCGGGCGCTGGACAGGCCCGGCATCAGCATGAAACAGGCGCCGATGCGGCAGAAGGCGAGGAACGCCGCGATGACGACGCCTTGCGACAGCACGCTCACGATATGGTTCCGAGCACCCTGATCTCGACGCCCTTGGCGATTTCGACGTGGCTGAGCACCGGCAGCGTGGTGAACAGCCGCTCGATGATCATGCGCACATAGGGGCGGGCGTCGGGCGCGGTGACGAGGACGAAACGCTCGCCGGCTTCCAGATATTTCTTGATCGCCTTGGTCGCGTCCTGGCCGAACTCCTCGAGCTGGCGCGGGTCGATGTCGAACTCGCGCACCTCACCCTTGGCGTCGCGCTTGAGGCTCTGGTGGAAGGCGAGATCCCAGCGGTTGCCGAGGCGAAGCACCTTCAGCACGCCGCCCTCGGACAGGTCGCCGCAAATCTGCTGGGCCATGCGGATGCGGACATGTTCGACGATCTGCTCGGTGCGGCGCACATGCGGCGCGATCTCGGCGATCGCCTCGATGATCAGGTGCAGATTGCGGATCGAGACGCGCTCGGCGAGCAGCAGCTTCAGCACCGCCTGCAGGCCGGGATAGGAGATGTGCGTGGTGCAGATCTCGTCGGCGAGCTTGCGGTATTCCTGGTCCTGGCGTTCGAGCAGCGCCTTCATGTCCTTGTAGGACAGAAGCTGCGGCAGGTTGTTGCGGATGACCTCGGAGAGATGGGTGAGCAGCACCGACATGTTGTCGGCGAAGGTGTAGTTCTCGCGCTTCAGATCCTCGGCGAAGGCTTCGACCACCGAATAGGCGCGCATGCCGAAGGCCGGCTCGCGGATTTCCTCGCCCGGTATCTCGGGTATGTCGCGATTGCCGAGCAGCACCATGATCTCGCCGACGCGCATCTGGTATTCGGCCACCACGGTGCCGTGCACCTTGATCTGGTAGCTCTTCGGCGGGATGGCGAAATCGTCGGCGACACGCACTTCCGGCACGACGAAGCCGTACTGGGTGGCGAATTTCTTGCGCATCTTGCCCATGCGGAAAACCAGTTCCTGATGCGACGTCAGCAGCCTTGTCGACAGCTGCTTGCCGATCAAAAGCTCGATCTCGGCGGTGGCGAGCGAGGCCTTGACCGAGTTCTTCTCCTCCTCGACCTTGGTCGCCTTTTCCTGGTCCTTGATCGCCTCGGCTTCGGCGAGGACACGGTTGGCGCGCATCGGGATGACGTAGCCGAGACCGGCCATGCCGGCTGCGAGCGCAAAGAACGGGAACAGCGGCAGGCCGGGCATCAAGCCGAGCAGCACCAGCAGCGATGCCGCGACATAGAGGGCGCGCGGGTGGGCGCCGAGCTGGCCGAACACCGCCTGGTTGGTCGAGCCGCGGGTGCCGCCCTTGGAGACGAGCAGGCCGGCGGCGAGCGACACGATCAGTGCCGGGATCTGGGTGACGAGGCCGTCGCCGACCGACAGCTTGATGAACACGTCGGCGGCTTCGCCCATGCC
>NZ_RZPI01000721.1:0-529 GCF_003998715.1 Mesorhizobium sp. M7A.F.Ca.CA.002.15.2.1 | reverse complement strand
CGGCGATGGCGTCGCCGCGGACGAACTTCGAGGCGCCGTCCATCGAGCCGAAGAAAGAAGATTCTTCTTCCAGTTCACGGCGGCGCAGCTGCGCGGTCTTGTCGTCGATCATGCCGGCCGAGAGGTCGGCGTCGATCGACATCTGCTTGCCGGGGATGGCATCGAGGGTGAAGCGCGCGCCGACTTCGGCGATACGCGTGGCGCCCTTGGTGATGACGATGAAGTTCACCACGATCAGGATCATGAAGACGATGAGGCCGATGACGAAGTCGCTGGCCATCACCAACTTGGAGAAGCCGGCGATGACGTAGCCGGCGGCATGCGTCCCTTCATTGCCATGCGACAGGATCATGCGCGTGGTGGCGATGTTGAGCGACAGCCGCAGCATGGTGGCGATGAGCAGCACGGTTGGAAAAGACGAAAAATCGAGCGGCCGCTGGATCCACAGCGCCACCATCAGGATCAGCACCGAAAGCGCGATCGAAAAGGCGAGGCCGACATCGATGAGAAAAGCCGGGATCGGCAGGAA
>NZ_RZPI01000720.1:0-2719 GCF_003998715.1 Mesorhizobium sp. M7A.F.Ca.CA.002.15.2.1 | reverse complement strand
CTCAAGTTCCGCCTTGGTGGTGGCGGCGACGATCTTGCCTTCAAGCTCCTCGGTCAGCTTGCCCTGTTCGCGGATCGAGCCAAGGATGGTGTCGCGGCGCGCGTCGAGCTCGCGCAGATAGGCAAGGCGTTCGGCAAGATCGCGCAATTGCGTGTCGTCGAGCCCGCCGGTGACTTCCTTGCGGTAGCGCGCCACGAACGGCACTGTCGCGCCCTCATCGAGCAGTTCGATCGCCGCGGCCGCCTGTTCGGGCCGCGCGCTGATCTCGGCCGCGATGATGGCTGCAATGCGCTTGATGTCGGATGCCATGTCGTTCCTGCTCTCATCCAAAGAGCGGCGACCATAGGCGCAGACCTCCGGCCCGCCAACCGCCGCGCTTCGATCAGCCCGGCGGGTCCACAGGAAAGCGTGCGCCAATGTGGCGATCGCGGCGCGCCTAGATCAGCCGGCTCAGCGCCTCGAAGAACGCGACGATCTCGATATCGAGCGGATCGTCGACAGGCTCCGGCTGCGACGACATCTTGGCGATCACCACTTCGGTCCTGGGATCGACATACAGCCACTGGCCATGAATACCGATGCCGCAATAGGCGCCGTTCTCGTGTCCAGTCTGGTACCATTTGTTGCGGTAACGGCCCTTGGGAAACAGTGGCAGCATCGCGCCGCGCTGCCAGGCGTCCGCACTGCCGCCAGTGCTGGTCGTGTCGCGCACCCAGGCTTCCGGTACGATGCGGCGGCCATTGGCCATGCCACCTTGCCGCATCATCTCGCCGACACGCGCCAGGTCGCGCGGCGTCACCGAAATGCCGCCGGCCGTGCGCGCCGTGCCTTCCATGTCGACGCCGATCGAGGCTTCGCTGACAGCGCCGAGCGGCAGCCACAGCTTCTCGCGCATCAGGTCGGTGAACCGCTGGCCCGACGCACGCTCGAGCAGCAGGCCGAGCAGGTCGGAATTCGGCGAGCGGTAGCGGAAGGTCTGGCCATGCGGCTCTGCAAGACGTTGCAGGGTCAGGATGAATTCGCGCAGGCTCTCCGTACCGCCGCCCGGATTCCACAGCGTGGCACGGCGATAGCGGGCGAAAGCACTTTCCGGATCGAGATAGGCTTCCTCGAAATCGAGACTGACGCTCATATCGAGCACATGCCGCACGCTCGCATCGCCATAGGCCGAGCCGGCGGCTTCGGGGATGTAGGCCGTCACCGGCGCTTCCGGGTCGAACACCCCCTCGCCTTCTAGTATGCCGGCAATGATGGCGGTCAGCGACTTGCTGATCGAAAAGATGATGTGGCGGGCGCCGAAATCCATATGCGGCGCGAACCAGTCGCCGACGATCCTGCCGCCTTTCATCACCGTCAGTGCGTCGGTGCTCGAACGTGCGAGAAAATCAGCCACCGTCTCCGGTGTGCCGGCGATCGCGACCTTCTCGCCGAGCAGGCCGCCCATATCGCGCACGGGGATTTCGACAACGCCCGACGTCGCCGCCACCCGGGCGGTCGGCACCAGTTCGCCGAGATTCTGGAACGACCACCGGTTGAACGGGTTCTCGCGCCAATTGGCGAGCACCACCTGGTTGCGCCGGAAGCCATAGCGGGTCTCGAACACGGTTTTGCCGGTCATGGCGTTTCCTTCCGGGTCGTTTCTTCTTTGTGGAGGCTCAGCGAAGTGCCGTGGCGATAGCGTGCACGGCTTTCAGCGTCGCTATGGAATAGGCACCATTGGCGAAATCCGGCCAGGTCGAAAGCTTCACCACGACCATTCCGGTGTTCCAGTCGATATGGATCATCTGACCGAACACGCCGCGGCACATCAGTGCGCGCGAGCGCGGGTCCTCGATCCAGAACTGGTTGCGATAGCTGCCCTCCGGCAGGCTGGGGCTGAAGTCCGGCCCATGCCTGCCGTTGCGCGTGTCCTCGACCCAGCCGGCCGGCACGACGCCGCCACCATTGTCGAGGATCAATTGGCCGAAGCGGCCATAATCGCGCAACGTTGCATTGAAGCCGCCATCGGCCACCGCATAGCCGGCGCTGTCGACGGTGAAGCAGGCGCTTTCGTCGGCGCCGAGCTTTTGCCAGAGCTCTTCCGAAACCAGCTGCGGCAGCCGTTTGCCTGTCACCCGCTCCATGATGAAGGCGAGCACATCGGTCTCGATCGAGCGGTATTCGAATTGAGCCCCGTGCGGGCGGATCGTGTCCTTCAAGCCCAGGATCAGCTCGAACATGTGCGAGGGCCAGCGAAAATCCGGATCGCTGCCCGGCGGCACCGGCTTCCAGCCGGTGGCGACATCGACCTGGCCGATGTCGGAATAGCGGTCGGTATATTCCTCGGAGAAACGCACGCCGCTCGTCATGTCGAGCACATGCTGCACATTGGCGCCGGCCCAGCCGGTGGCGCCGAGCTCCGGCAAATAATCCGTGACCGGCCTGGCCGGATCGATCAGGCGGCGCCCGACCAGTATGCCGAATACCGAACCGGTGACGGACTTGGCCATCGACTGCGACAGGTGCAGCGTGCGCTCACCCATGCCGTTGAAATAGCGCTCATAGGCTATCTTGCCGTCCTTGAGCACCAGAAAACCGACCGGATAGGTCTCGTCGAGCAGCCCGGCGAGGGTCGTCGGCTTGCCCTCGCTGTCCTCGACCGCCAGCCCGTCAAGAGCGACCTCGGCGCGTTCGAGACGGCGGCGATGGCCGTTGCCGCGCCAGACTTCGGCGGGCGGCA
>NZ_RZPI01000071.1:0-12873 GCF_003998715.1 Mesorhizobium sp. M7A.F.Ca.CA.002.15.2.1 | reverse complement strand
ATGGTGAGGCGTCCCGTCCCGCCGACCATCCTTATGAATACCCATGCGTTACGCCCGTTGAGACGGATGACCGCCGAAGCATGAGGTCTCACCGCCTGCGGGTAAATACCAACAATCTAGAAAGCCTCATGATTTCTTAACCAATTTTCATCGCATTTGCTTGAGGACTTCAATGTTATGACCGCGACGACGGGAAAACCCGGATGAAGAGGCGGCAACTTTGGAAATGGCCAGCGACATCGTCTACAAGGTTCTTGACCGGATTTCTGGCGCCGGCCTGCTGGCGACCGGACTTCTGTTGCTGACTGCTTTGGCCAGTGCCCTGGTCGCCTATTGGCGCACGGTCGAGAAAAAGAGCTGGAAAGAGTTCTTCGAGTTCGCGGTCCCGCATGAGGTCATCACGCATCCTTCGGCGAAAGCCGACCTTTTGTTCTGGGTGACGCGGAAGGCGCTGATGCCATTCCTCATGCTGCCCGCCGGCGTCGTCTTCGTCAGCGCCGTCGGCTATGCGACGAACTGGTTGCTCTCCACGCTGCTGGCAATCCAGCCGCCTCTGATCGAGGGGCCGGCGGGGCCTGTGACGGTGACGATCTTCACCCTCACCATGCTGCTTGCCTACGACATTTCGTACTATCTCTATCATGTCGCCCAGCACCGCTACCCGGTGCTCTGGGAACTGCACAAGGTGCACCATTCGGCCGAGGTGATGGTCGGCATCACCAAGGATCGCGTCCACCCGCTCGACGAATTGATGAACCGGGCCTGGGACGGCGTCATTCCCGGCATCTGCGTCGGCATCTGGTCGCTGGTGTCGCTGAACCTGGTTGAACTGACGGTCTTCGGCGTCAACGTCTACATCATACGCAACATCCTGATGATGGATTTCGTCAGGCACACGCATTTCAAGATCTCGTTTGGGCCGTTGAACAATCTGATCCTGTGCCCACACTGGCATCAGTTGCACCACAGCACCGACCCGCGCCATTACGACAAGAACTTCGGGCTGCTCTTCTCGTTCTGGGATCGGCTCTTCGGAACTCTGTGCGTTCCGAAACCCGACGAGGACTTCAAGTTCGGTTTGATCGAACGCAACGTGCGCGACTACCAGTCGCTCGCAGGCCTCTATGTCATGCCGCTGCAGCGGATGTGGCGGCAGATCGCCAGACATTTCCGCGCCGACAAGCCCGAGCCACAGCAATCGCCGCAGGGGGGCAAGCCATGAACGGACCGGCCGTGTTTCGGATGCAGCAAGCGCACCGGATCGAAATTGCAACCTCGCCAGAGCGACTGGCAGAAATCGCGCCCGCCTGGGCAGCGCTCTGGCAACGCGCCGGCGGCCTCGTTTTCCAGCATCCCGACTGGATCTCGGCCTGGTGGCACACCACACCGCATCAGGACCGCCGCGGCCTCAGGATCGGCCTGGTCTGGAGCGGCGAGCGCCTCGAGGCGGTCATTGCGCTCGCGACCTTCTGGCGCTCGGGCATCCGTATGCTGGAATGGGCGGCGAAGGATCACTGCGACTATGGCGATGTCCTGCTTGCTCCCGATGCAGAGCCACAGATCCTGCCGCAACTCTGGCAACATATCCTCGACGATAGCGGCTTCGATCTTGCGTATCTCAATCGGCTGTTGCCCGATGCTCGATTCCGGACCCTGCTTGGTCCCGCCGCCCCAGGCCAGGGCAGCATCTTGCAGCCGAGCCACCGCAGCGAGGTCAGCTACCGAGTTTCCAGCGCCGGACAACGCGGCGCACAATGGTTTGAAAGCCAGTCGAAGAAAACCCGGCAAAACTATCGCCGTGGTTACAAATTCATGGAGGAAGGCGGCGCGCTGCGTTTCCGCCTGATGGATGCGCACGAAGCCCGCGAGCCGGTGCTGGAACGCGTCGCCGCGCTGAAACGGCTATGGCTCGCAAAACACGGCCGCGTTTCGGACCTGTTCGACGAAGGTTCCCCCGCGCTGCCGGCACTGATCTCCGTTCTGGCCGGGCTTGGGTTGCTGCGCATCTTCGTGCTCGAACGCGAAGACGAGATCATCGCCATATCGATCAATTTCGAGCAGCATGGAACCATGATGGCTTTCGTCACCACCTATGATCCGGCCTTCGAACGGGCCTCGCCGGGCATGGTCTTGATGATGGATTACATCCAGTGGTCGTTCGACAGGGGCTTGACCACGATCGATTTTCTCTGCGGCGGCGAGGATTTCAAGCGCCGCTTTGCGACGCATTCGGTGATCTTGTCGTCAGTGGTGGGTGGACGAAACCTGCGCGGACGCCTTGCCGCCCTGGCAGACCGCGCCCGCCACGCGGCGCAATCCTGGCGCCCCGAGAAACCGGCGCAACAAGCGGAGCTGGTGGCGGCGGAGTAGCAGTGCCGACGCCTTTAGATCACCCGCACAGCGGCAAAGCACGATGAAACGATCGGGCAATCCCGATCAGGGCTTGCTGGTCTCTAGCTCAGAATACGCTTCGCGAAACCGGGCGCTCGACGGCCGGAGACAACCCATCCGCACGCCCTCCCGACGCTTGCTCGCGTGAAGGCTCGATGGCAACCGCAGGTGCGGGAACGGGGGCCGGCAGAACCACCAGTTGCGGCACCTGCTTGAAGGAAAAGCCGCCGCGGATGTCGCCCATCTTGCCGGCGACGATGCCCATGGCCGCCTTTTCGAGGCTGCGATCATAGCGCGTTTCGGCTGTGGCCGGCGCGACGATGACGGCGCAAAGCGCTGCGCCGCACAGAAGCGTTTTCATTGTTGCTGTCTCCCTGCCTGATCACGATCTAGCAGGGCGCCGTTGAAAAACGGCCAAGAGACACGGTAAGCAAAGCGCCAAACGGCAGCGTAAACAACGCGTTAAGAACGTTGGCCGGCAAACTGATTCAAGTCACTGAGACTTTGATTCAGGCGCGCTGGGCGCGAACCGTATGCCCGAGCGCGACGAACACGGTGCGCACGATGCCGGCAGCATCGAGCCCGGCATCGGCATACATCTTTTCCGGCTTGGCGTGGTCGGTAAACACGTCGGGCAGCACCAGCGGGCGCACCTTCAGGCCGCTTTCCAGCAGGCCTTCATGGGCGAGGAACTGCAGCACATGGCTGGCGAAGCCGCCGACGGCGCCCTCCTCCACCGTCACCAGAACCTCATGCGAGCGGGCCAGCCGCCGGATCAGATCCTCGTCGAGCGGCTTGGCGAAACGGGCGTCGGCGACCGTGGTGGAGAGCCCGGCAGCCCCTAGCTCCTCGGCGGCGATCAGGCAATCCTGCAGCCGTGTGCCGAAGGACAGCAATGCTACCTTGGTGCCCTCCCTGACGATGCGGCCCTTGCCGACTTCGAGCACGGAGCCACGCTCCGGCATGTCGACGCCAACGCCATTGCCGCGCGGATAGCGAAAGGCGATCGGGCCGTCATCATAGCTTGCCGCGGTGCGTACCATGTGGCGCAGCTCCGCCTCGTCGGCCGCCGCCATCACCACGAAGCCCGGCAGTGTCGCCAGGAAGGTGGTGTCGAAGGCGCCGCAATGGGTGGCGCCATCGGCGCCGACGAAGCCGGCGCGGTCGATGGGAAAGCGCACCGGTAATTTCTGGATGGCGACGTCGTGGACGACCTGGTCGTAGGCGCGCTGCAGGAAGGTGGAATAGATGGCCGCGAACGGCTTGTAGCCTTCGGTGGCGAGGCCGGCGGCGAAGGTCACCGCGTGCTGTTCGGCGATGCCGACATCGAAGGTCCTCGACGGGAACGCTTCGCCGAACAGGTCGAGGCCGGTACCGCTCGGCATGGCTGCGGTGACGGCGACGATGCGGTCGTCCTCGCGGCCCTCCTGGACCAGGCTTTCGGCGAACACCTTGGTGTAGGCCGGTGCGTTGGCCGGCGCCTTGGCCTGCGCGCCGGTGATGACGTCGAACTTGTTGACGCCGTGATATTTGTCGGCGGCGGCTTCCGCCGGCGCATAGCCCTTGCCCTTCTGGGTGACGACATGGATGAGCACCGGGCCTTCGCCATTGTCTCGGACATTTTTCAGGACCGGGATCAGATGCTCCAGATTGTGGCCGTCGATCGGGCCGATGTGATAGAAGCCGAGTTCCTCGAACAGCGTGCCGCCGGTGACGTAGCCGCGTGCATGCTCGACCGCCCTTGTGATCGCACGATCCGCCCGCTTGCCGAGATAAGATGTCAGTTTTTTGCCGAAATCGCGCAGGCCGATATAGGCCTTGCCGGAGGCCAGCCGCGCCAGATAGGCGCTCATGGCGCCGGTTGGCGGCGCGATCGACATGTCGTTGTCGTTGAGAATGACGATCAGCCGTGCATCGAGCGCGCCGGCATTGTTCATCGCCTCGTAGGCCATGCCGGCAGACATGGCGCCGTCGCCGATGACGGCGATGACATTGTTGCGGCCGCCGGAGAGATCGCGGGCCGCGGCCATGCCGAGGCCGGCCGATATCGATGTCGAGGAGTGGGCAGCGCCGAAGGGATCGTACTCGCTCTCGGCGCGGCGGGTGAAGCCGGACAGGCCGCCTTCCTGGCGCAGCGTGCGGATACGGTCGCGGCGGCCGGTCAGGATCTTGTGCGGATAGGCCTGGTGGCCGACATCCCAGATCAGCCGATCATCGGGGGTGTTGAAGACATAGTGCAGCGCCACTGTCAGCTCGACCACGCCAAGGCCGGCGCCCAGATGACCACCCGTGCGGGATACCGCGTCGACCAGCTCGGCGCGAAGCTCGGACGCCAGTTGCGGCAGCTCACTCTCGGCAAGCATGCGCAGGTCGGCCGGGATGCGGGCCTTGTCGAGAAGCGGCGTATGCGGCGTTGCGTTCACGGTGCTCAGGCTTTCGGTTGATGGGCGAAATAGGCCGCCGGCCGGCGAAAGTAAATGCGTGTCAGTGACGCGGATCAGACTGTGGTCTTTTGCTTCTATGCAGGTCGTTTCCCCAAAACCGGGCCACTTTGGGCGACAGGCATCAGCTTTCCGGCAGCGGAATGAACTCATCCTCGTCTCCTGGAACGATGTCGAAGCGGCCTGTCTTCCATTCCTCTTTCGCCTGTTCGATACGCTCTTTCGACGACGAGACGAAATTCCACCAGATGTAACGCTTCGAACCAAGAGAGGCGCCGCCGAACAGCATGAAATGCGCCCCGGTCTGCGACGACACGACGATCTCGTCACCGGGACGGAAGACCAGCAGCCGTTCGGCTGGGAACACATCGCCCGAAATCGAGACCTCGCCTTCCAGCGTGTAAATGGCGCGCTCTTCCGCATCGGCAGGGATTTTCACGCTGGCGCCGGGCGCCAGGCGCAGGTCGGCGTAGAGCGTCTCCGAATCGGCCCTGACCGGGGACCGTAATCCTTGGAAATCGCCGATGATGAGGCGCCCGTTGACGCCTTCGGCATCAATCTCGGGAAGCCTGAGCGCTCCTGTGTTCTCGAACACAGGAGCCACCTCTTCCTTGTCGTCCGGCAGCGCCAGCCATGTCTGCAGGCCGGATACCGACATCGGCGCGCCACGCAGTTCCTCCGGCGTACGCTCCGAATGGACGATGCCGCGGCCGGCGGTCATCAAATTCACGTCGCCGGGCTGAATGACCATTTCGGTGCCGAGGGAGTCGCGGTGCCGGATCTTGCCGTCGAACAGATAGGTGACCGTCGACAGTCCGATATGCGGATGCGGACGGACGTCCAGCGCCTGGCCGGCCCGCAGGATCGCGGGACCCATGCGGTCGAAGAAGATGAACGGACCGACCAACCGCCTTTTTGCCGTTGGCAGGGCACGGCGCACCTGAAAACCACCGATGTCCTTGGCGTTCGGAATGACCATCAATTCGATCTGATCGCTGGCGAACGCATCGCCCACCTCAGGGTCTTTCCCGGGGAAGAAGCTCATGGACTCTCCTTGTCGGTGGTCGAAGGCCGCCTGGCCGCATCAGGCAAAGCGGATGGCCGCCTTTGCCCGCAGCTTGGCCGCCACCTCTTCGCGATTGCGCGGATGCTGATGGGTTTCCAGGGAATCGAGCAGTTCGCGCGCCGAGGCCGCGATGGCGTCGACGGCATGATCGAAGGCGTGCTGGTTCTGCTTCGAGGGTCGCGTCGTTCCGCTCAGCTTGCGGACGAACTGAAGGGCCGCGTCGCGCACCTCGTCATTGGTTGCCGGCGGATCAAAATTGAACAGGGTCTTGATGTTTCTGCACATCGCTTCCGTATCTCCTCTTGTCCTTGAGCTGTTTCAATCGCAACGAGTTATATCCTCGATCATGATCATGTCCAAAAACCGGTGAGGCGAGGCCATCGTTCGGACCGGCCTCAATCCGCGTCGAGCGGCTCCGTTCCAACCGGCTTGCCGTCGCGCGACAGCCTGATCTTCTCGACCTTGTCCTCGGCGGCCTTCAGCAGCCGGTCGCAATGCGCCTTCAGCGCCTCGCCACGTTCATAGATCCTGATCGACTGGTCGAGCGGCACGTCGCCACGCTCCAGATCATCGACGATCTTCTCCAGCGCATCGAGTGCCTGCTCGAAGCTCATCGCCTTGACGTCTTCGTTGGTCTCACCAGCCATCGTTCATCCTTTCATCAGTCGCCCGACATGGGCGGCGACCGAAAATGCCAATCCCTGCAGATCGTAGCCGCCCTCGAGCAGGCTGACGAGCCGGTTGCCGCTGTGGCGTGCCGCGCGCTGCATCAGCTGGCCGGTCGCCCAATCGAAATCATCCTCGGTCAGATTGATCTCGGCCAGCGGATCGCGGTGGTGCGCGTCGAACCCGGCCGAAATGATGATCAGGTCGGGCGCGAAATTGTCGAGCGCGGGCAGGACGCGCGACAGGAAGGCATCGCGAAACACTTCGCTGCCGGTCTGCGGCGCCAGCGGTGCGTTGACGATGTTGCCGGCGCCCGTTTCGGTCTTCGCTCCGGTGCCGGGATAAAGCGGCATCTGGTGTGTCGAGCAATAGAGCACCGAGGGATCGTCCCAGAAAATATCCTGCGTGCCATTGCCGTGATGCACGTCCCAGTCGACGATGGCAACGCGCTCGACACCGTGTTTCTTCTGCGCATAACGCGCCGCGATCGCCGCCGTGTTGAACAGGCAGAAGCCCATGGCCGTGGTCTTTTCGGCATGATGGCCGGGCGGCCGGGCGGCGACGAAGACGTTGTCGGCGCGGCCCGAAAAGACATCATCGACGGCGGCGTTGGCGGCGCCGATCGCGGTGATCGCCGCTTGCCAGCTCTTCGGACTGGCAGTGGTGTCGGCATCGATGCGGGCAATCCCCTCGTCGGGAATGGCGGCGCGCACGCGGGCGACGAAATCGGCGGGATGCGCGTAGAGGATGGTGGCCTCGTCGCCTTCCGGCGCCTGGATACGATCGAGCCCGGCAAAGGCTTCCTCGTCGAGCACGCGCTCGATGGCACGCAGGCGGTCGGGCCGCTCGGGATGTCCGGGCGGCGTGAGATGCTCGAGGAAGATCGGATGCGTGTAGAGACGGGTGGTCATCGTCCTAATCTAGTGACCCGGATCGACAAAGGCCATGCACGGGCGGCCGATGACTGGGGAAAATCGCGCCTGCGTCCATTCGTGTCGCCGCAGGCATTGGCCTCGCCGGCGCTTCGGCGTAAAGTCCTTGGCACTGCCTGGTGCCCGCCGCAAGCGGGAGAATCGGGAACACGGTTGAATTCCGTGGCGTGCCCAACGCTGTGAGGGGGACCGCGCCGGTAAATGCCACTGTCGATGACGGGAAGGCACCGGACGCGGGTTGATCCCAAGCCAGAAGACCGGCCTGGCAGGCATCGTCATCCGCATGGTCGGGCGGGTGGCATCAGAGCGACGTGCGTCCATTTGGACGCACAAAGTACGCTCTGACCGTTTTGAATCTGCAATCGCAAGGGGACAAGCGATGCCGGAACATATGACCGCTGCCATTGACGATGGATTCGACCAGAATGCGCGCGATGCGGTCTATCGCGCCATGTTCACGCGGCGCGACGTGCGCAGCCATTTCCTGCCCACCGCGATCGATGACGACGTGCTGGCGCGGCTGCTGCTTGCCGCCCATCACGCGCCATCGGTCGGCTTCATGCAGCCATGGAATTTCATTGTCATTCGCGATGCCGGACGACGAGCGGAGGTGCGCGACCTGTTCCTGGCCGCGCGCGAGCAGGAACTGCCGGCGATCGAGGCGGAAAAACAGGCGCTGTACCGCAAGCTCAAGCTGGAAGGCATCTGCGAGAGCGCGCTCAACATCTGCATCACTTGCGACCGGCAGCGCTCGAAGGGTTCGCCGCTGGGACGCTGGCACAATCCGGAGATGGATCTCTACAGCACCGTCTGCGCGGTGCAGAATTTCTGGCTGGCCGCGCGTGCCGAGGGCGTTGGCGTCGGCTGGGTGAGCATCATCGAGGCTGAGGCGCTGAAGCGGCTGTTGGCCATTCCGGATCACGTAACGCCAATCGCCTATCTCTGCGTCGGCCGTGTTTCCGAGTTCGCTTCCAAACCGGACCTTGAAACGCATGGTTGGGGACGGCGGCTGCCGCTGCCGGAACTGATCATGAGCGAGACGTTTTCCGGGCAAGGCGAGACACAGCTCAAGTCCACCGTGGCGCGCCTCAACACCGTTTCTGCCTCACCAGACACCACCTGCCCGGCCGATCAGGGTGTGGCGCCGGCCGTACCCCAGCGCGAACCGCCGAAGGAGGCGAGCGCCTTGTCCTTGAGCTCCCTGAACTTCGACGACGCCTCGGCCAACCGGGCGTCCCAGGCCGGATCCGGCACCTGGCCCGCGATGGTCTTGAAATAGACCTGCATCAGGCAAGCGATGGCGAAAGGCTCGATGAAGGCCGCCTTGAATGCCCAGGCGAAGACGATGGCGAGCACGAAGGCCCAGCCGGCGAGCTGGCCGGGCATCAGGAACAGAATGGCGCCGGCAGGCGCCAGCATCATCAGAAAGATGACGAACGACACGCCCCACATGATGACCGCCAGCCAGACGGCGTTCTTGACCATGACCTTGCCGTTCTGGGCATAGAGCACGACGCCTTGGCGCGCCGTCTCGAAGGGTGAGGCTGAATTGATGCGGATGTTGTAACCGAGGATGATCTCGTCGACATAGGTCAGCGACAGGCGGATCACCGTGTTGATGAAGGAGACCAGGCCGCTCAGGCCCGGTATCGGCAGGAAGGCGGCGATACCGCCGAGCAGGCCGGTGATGGCGCGGATGGCACCCTTGACGAGCTGGTCGACGACGAAAAGGATATTGGCCTCGGCAAAACGCTGGGTGACGACATCCCTGGCGTAGGCGATCTGGTCCTGACCGCCGGGAATGTCGCGGCCGTCGATCAGATGAACCATGACGGCGATGTGGCCGGCCTTGACGATATAGAGGATGTATTCGCGGATCCAGTAGACCGCGATCGAGACGATGCCAAACCCGACCACGCCGCCCCACAGGGCAAAGGACATGGGCCCGTCGGGATCGGTGGAGATATGGCCGACGCCATAGCCGACCGAGGCACCGGTGCCGGTCGCCATGATGTAGGCCAGCGTGATGCCGAAATAGACGATCATACGAAAGACGATGAACGGCCAGGTCCGCATCATGATGGACACCGACCGGCCGATCTCGAAATCCCACATGTGCCCCTCCGCCTCAGAGATGGTGGAAGAGGATGAACTCAACCCGGCGATTGTCAATTGCCGGCCCTGGCACCACAGGGCGACGAATTCTGGGCAACGGTTTTCTTTCGCAGCCTTTCGCCGGCGCATTGTCTGACGGAGCATCAAACGAAAAACCCGCCTGTGCGGCGGGTCACCGGCGCAAATCAGCACCATGGACGAATATGTACCTTAGCTGAGGGCAGGTGTCAAGAAAAAATTCCTATCGGGAACAGCTGCCGGCACGAAAAGCTCCGGTGGGAACTTCAATTCGACTGCGGATCCGGCTTCTTGAGCAGGCCTTCGAGCAGTTGCTTGAACGCCGTCACCACCTTCTTGGACGTCGCTTCGGGGTCGTCCGAATTGGCGATCCGTTGCGCTGCCTGGCTGCTCGCTCCGTTGATCAGTCGCGAGGCCGTCTCGGGGTCGAGGCTCGAGACAACGACCCCCTCCTCCTGCAGCGCGGTCAGATGGTCGGTCATTGACACGATGCACGCACTGGCATTCGGCCATTGCGCTGGATCCCCCAGCACGGCCGGGCCATCCCGGAACATGATGCGCTGGATTTCCGGCTCCAGCGCCATCTCGATATAGGTCGAGCACTCGTCGACGAAATGCTGCCAGCGGGTCGGCGCTCTCGACGCGACCTCATTGATGCGCGCCGCCATTTCGCCGTCGATCTGGGCTATGACCGCCTGCAGCAGCCCCTTCTTGTCGCCGAAATGATGATAGAGCGCGCCGCGCGTCAGCCCGGCCGAAGCGGTGAAATCATCCATCGAGGCTTCCGCATAGCCTGTTGTGCCGAAGGCATGGCGGGCCGCCGCGATCAGCTTTGCGCGCGTCTCGGCGATCATCTCCTTGCGGGGTCTGTGCATGGCTTCTGGCCCTATTCACATACGTAACGTATGCCAATTGACATACGCGGCGTATGCTCTATTTAACAATCATACGCTTCGTATGTAATTGCCGAATCGTCCTTTGTCGAGGAACCACCCATGCAAAATCCCTATGCGGAAATCTTTCGTGCCCCCGGAACCAAGGGCTTTGCGGCCGCCGGATTCATGGCGCGCCTGCCGATCGCCATGGCGCCCATCGGCATCGTGGCGATGCTGTCGCAGACGCGTGGCGAATACTGGCTGGCCGGAGCCGTCTCGGCAACATACGCGCTGGCCAACGCTTTCGTTGCGCCGCAGATATCCAGACTGGTGGACCGCCTGGGCCAGACACGGATCGTCGTGCCCACCACCATCATCGCGGTGCTGGCTTTCGCCGTCCTGATAGCGGCGGCCAACCAGGACTGGCCGGTGTGGACGCTGTTCGTGTCGGCCTTACTGGCCGCGGCCATGCCAAGCATGCCGGCGATGGTGCGGGCGCGCTGGACAGAGATTTTCCGCGGACGGCCGCAGATGAACACCGCATTCGCCTTCGAGTCCGCGGCCGATGAACTGGTCTATATCGCCGGGGCATCGCTATCGGTCGGTCTCAGTGCTGCCCTGTTCCCGGAAGCCGGCGTTCTGGTGAGCACATTATTTCTCGCATTCGGATCAGCGGCCTTCATCCTGCAACGCTCGACGGAGCCGCAAGTGCGGCCGGTGGACCATGGCTCAAGCGGCTCGGCGATCCGCCTGCGGCCGGTTCAGATCATCACCTTCGCCCTGATCTTCATCGGCGCGACCTTCGCGACGACGGAAGTCAGCACCGTGGCGATCACCAAGGAGCTTGGCCAGCCCGGCGCCGCCAGCCTTGTCATCGGCGTTTATGCGCTGGGATCGTTCGTGCTCGGCATCATCGTCGGCGCGCTCAGCCTGAAGGCGCCGCTGCAACGCCAGTTGGCCATCGCAGTCGCCCTCGTCGCGCTCGGCACGCTGTTGCCGCTCACCGCCGACACCGTGCCACTGCTGGCGCTGACCGTGTTCATCAGCGGCGTGGCGATCTCGCCGACCTTCATCACCGCCTTCGGCCTGATCGAGCGGCATGTGCCGGAGGCGATGCTGACCGAAGGCATTACCTGGGTCATGACCGGCATCGGCATCGGCATGGCGCTCGGCTCGTTCGCGGCCGGCGCGGTGGTCGATGCGTTCGGTGCCCAGAACGGGTTCTGGGTCTCTGTGGCTTCAGGCACGATCGCGCTGGCCACGGTGCTGCTTGGCCAGCGCAGCCTTGCCACGGCTGAGTGCGAGACGGACGGATGCGAAGCAGCCGCGATTGCTGCGGAATAGTTCCGGCGCGCCCGGGCCTTAGGCCGGGCGCGCCGCTCTAGGCAGCCGGGCCTGAAATATTGACTCTTCTTGGGTGCGCCAATGCCAAAACTATCGTTGGCGCCCCGTGCAGAATCACCTCTTTTTCGAAGACGAAGCCACATTTCTCCAGCACCCGTCGCGAAGCCGGATTGGCGGGGCGGACGAGGCCGACAACCCGATCGGCACGCAAGGGGCCGAACGCGGTGCGCAGTGCTTCCGTCACCAATTCCGTGGCATAGCCATGTCCCCAGCTCGCCGGATGAAGATGATAGGACAGGTTCAGACCGTCGAAATCCGCCGATACCGTGACGCCGCCGAAGCCGACCAGCTTTTCATCCGCCTCGACCGCCCAGCGGCCAAAGCCGTGCTTGTGCCAATGACCGATGTCGCGCGTCAGCCGCGCGGCGCTCTGCTGGGCTGTATCCGGGACAGGGCCCGGACGATGCGCAACAAGTTCCCGGCGCGAAAAGAGATCGATCAGGAAATCCAGATCAGCCTCTTCTGGGCGGCGCAGCAAAAGCCGCTCGCTGCGCTGGCTGGAAGGCAGGGACGCATTCATCCGTCTTCTCCGGCAACCGGATCGACGGGAGGCTCAGAGGATCTCGGTCTTGGCGATGTGGATGCCAAAACCTTCAAGGCCGACATAGTGGCGTTCGCGCGAGGCGATCAGGTTGATCGAGGAGATGCCGAGATCCTTGAGTATCTGGGCGCCTAGCCCGATCTCGCGCCACTCGTTTTCACGGCGGCGCGCCTCTTCGTGATCCTCGCGGTCGCCGCTTGCCGGCCGCTTGCGCTCCTGATGCGCAACGCCGACGGAGCCTTCTCTGAGATAGACGATGACACCGCGCCTGCGCTCGCCCATTGTCTTCATGATGGCGTCGAGCCGGTGGCTGGTGCCGAAGACATCGGTCACCACATCCTCCGAATGCAGACGCACCGGCACGTCCTCGCCGTCACGAATGTCGCCGAAGACGATGGCGACGTGATGCATGGAGTCCCACGGC
>NZ_RZPI01000719.1:0-2722 GCF_003998715.1 Mesorhizobium sp. M7A.F.Ca.CA.002.15.2.1 | reverse complement strand
AGCTGGAGGAGGTGAAATCCTCGCCGCTGAAAGCCGCGCCCTCTCCCTTCAAGCCGACCAATGACGACGAGCGCGCCATGGTTCGCAAGCTCATCCTCGACAGTTACAACTGGTTCGTCGACATCGTCGCCGAACGCCGCAAGATGAGCCGCGAACAAGCGCTGGTGCTTGCCGACGGCTCGATATTCACCGGTCGCCAGGGCGTTGCCAACGGGCTGATCGACGCCGTCGGTGGCGAGACCGTGGCGGTCGACTGGCTGGCGACCAAGGGCGTCGATGCCAAGCTCAAGGTCGTCGAGTGGAAGGATACCGAACGGCGCAGCGGCTTCCTGTTCTCGAAAGCGATGGCGCAAACGATCGGCAGTGCGCTCGGCCTGCCCGCCTACAGCAGCGACGTCATCCATGAACTCGGAGCCGACCGCTTGTTTCTTGACGGTCTCGTTTCCGTCTGGCACCCTTGAGAAGCCGTTTGGGGCAAGTGAAAAAAGCAAATAAAATCATCCTCATAATTTTGACCGCACTGCTTTCACGGGGACCCGTCTCATGATCAAGTCCGAACTTGTGCAGATTATTGCCACGCGCAATCCGCATCTTTTCCTGCGCGACGTCGAAAACATCGTCGGCGCGATCTTTGATGAAATCACCGACGCCCTTGCCGAAGGCAACCGGGTCGAGTTGCGTGGCTTCGGCGCTTTTTCGGTGAAAAATCGTCCCGCGCGCACCGGACGCAATCCGCGCACCGGCGAATCCGTCGAGGTCGAGGAGAAATGGGTGCCGTTCTTCAAGACCGGCAAGGAACTGCGTGAAAGGCTGAACGGCGGCAAGTAGGCGCGACGTCAGCGCCTGACGGCCTTTCGGACAGGCCAGCTTCCGACGGAAAACATCATGTTCAATCGCTTCATCCTCATCGCGATCTTCGTGCCCCTGGCGATCATCCTGATCGCACTCGCTGTCGCCAACCGCGAACTGGTCGCCTTCACGCTGGACCCGTTCAACCCCGGCAATCCGAAGCTGACCCTGACTTTGCCGCTGTTCATCTTCCTGTTCCTGGCGCTCGCCATCGGCATGATCGTCGGCAGTCTGGCTACGTGGGTCAAACAGGGTCGCTATCGCAAGCTGGCGCGCCAGCGCGGCGTCGAAGCCGAGAACCTGCGCCAGGCGGTCAGCCGTGCGCCGGCGGTATCACAAAGCCAGGCACCGGGGTCCGCCCAAGGGGCAGCATTGCCGAAGCCGACCGCTTGAGCCGCCAATCGGCGGTTTTGTCCTCACGGAGTTTTTCATGCTGACCATTTCGGCCGCAGAGGTCGACCATGCGCTGACCTTTCCCGGACTGGTCGAGACGCTGCGCATGGCGTTTCGCGACGGTGCGGTGCAGCCGGTCAGGCATCATCATACGATCGAGCGGCCCGATGGTGCCGCCTCCACACTGCTTTTGATGCCGGCCTGGACCGATCTCAACGCGGCCGGCACGTCGGCCGGCGGTCACGTCGGCGTCAAGATCGTCACCGTGTCGCCCGACAACAATGCCATCGGCAAGCCCGCGGTGATGGGGCTCTATCTTCTGCTCAACGGCGCCACCGGCGAACCCGAGGCCCTGATCGACGGCCAGCGGCTGACACAATGGCGCACCGCCTGTGCTTCGGCGCTTGCGGCCTCCTATCTCGCCCGCGACGATGCCTCGCGGCTGCTTGTGGTCGGCGCCGGCGCGCTGTCGCCCTTCCTCGCCAAGGCGCACTCGGCCGTGCGGCCCATCAAGACCATCCGCATCTGGAACCGCACCCCGGCCAATGCCGAGAAAGTCGCGGCCGATCTGTGCGCCCAGGGCTTCGCGGCCAGTGCGGCAAGCGATCTCGATACGGAGCTTGGGCAGGCCGACATCGTCTCCTCGGCGACGATCACGACCACGCCGTTGATCAAGGGCGCATTGTTGCGGCCGGGAACCCATGTCGACCTGGTCGGCGGCTTTACGCCGACGATGCGCGAGAGCGATGACGATGCGATCAGGCTTGCCCGCGTCTATGTCGACACCCGCGCCGGCGCCACCAAGGAAGCCGGCGACATCGTCCAACCGCTGGCCTCCGGCGTGCTGAAACCGGAAGCCATCGTCGCCGATCTGCACGAATTGGCGCGCGGCCGGAAGAAGGGCCGCGAGAGCGCCGGTGAGATCACGCTGTTCAAGTCGGTCGGAGCGGCACTCGAGGATCTTGCCGCCGGCATTGCCGTCTACAAGGCGCTCACGGCCTAGTTTACCGTTGCACCCATTTCGGCGCCCATCGCCTCGGCGATCACACGAAAATCGTGATCCCCGATTTCAAAAAGGCCAAAGCGAAGCTGATAACCCCAGTTCGACTTGGCCGCGGTGAAGTCCAGCCTGTCGAGCAGCGGCTTGATCGGCGCTTCCTCGGCCTTGGCCCATGCCACATCGCGGCGGAACGGCGTGAAGCCGGCGCCCATATCGCCCTGATAAGGCTCGCCTTCCCGCACGATGCCTATCGCCGTGAAAGCCTGCAGGCCGTCTTTGTCGCCCAAAACAGTGGTCGGCGAATAGTAGACGACGCCATCACCCGGCTTGACGCGACGCAGCGGTGCCGCCTTGCCGTGGTTGACCTGCATGAAGCCGGCTGTGCGACCACGCCGGACATGCTCGGCCGACGCCACCGCTATCCAATACGCGCTCATTTCTGTTCCCCATTGGCCTGTTCCCCGTCGGACAGCCAGTAGA
>NZ_RZPI01000718.1:0-2726 GCF_003998715.1 Mesorhizobium sp. M7A.F.Ca.CA.002.15.2.1 | reverse complement strand
ATGGCGAATCCTCTGGGCTGACCAAGAAGGAAAAGGTCTCGTTGATCGGCGACGATTGCCGCGAAGGTCTGACGGCGGTGCTGTCGGTCAAGGTTCCCGACCCGAAATTCTCCTCGCAGACCAAGGACAAGCTGGTCTCGTCGGAAGTCCGTCCTGTCGTCGAAGGCCTGGTCAACGAAGCGCTCGGCACCTGGCTGGAAGAACACCCGAGCGAAGGCAAGGTGGTCGTCGACAAGGTGATCCAGGCGGCGGCGGCGCGCGAAGCGGCGCGCAAGGCGCGCGATATCACCCGCAAGAGTTCGCTCGGCGTCACTTCCCTGCCCGGCAAACTGGCCGACTGCCAGGAACGCGACCCGGCGAAATCCGAAATCTTCATCGTCGAGGGTGATTCCGCCGGCGGCTCCGCCAAGGGTGGGCGTTCGCGCCAGAACCAGGCGATCCTGCCGTTGCGCGGCAAGATCCTCAATGTCGAGCGGGCGCGCTTCGACCGCATGCTCGGCTCCGACATGATCGGCACGTTGATCACGGCGCTCGGCACCTCGATCGGCAAGGACGAGTTCAACGCCGACAAATTGCGCTACCACAAGATCATCCTGATGACCGACGCCGACGTCGACGGCGCCCATATCAGAACCTTGCTGCTTACCTTCTTCTTCCGGCAGATGCCGGAGCTGATCGAGCGCGGCCATCTCTACATCGCCCAGCCGCCGCTCTACAAGGTGACGCGCGGCAAGAGCTCGCAATACATCAAGGACGAAAGCGCGTTCGAGGAGTTCCTGATCGGCTCGGGACTGGAGGAAGCATCGCTTACGCTCGGCTCGGGCGAGGTTCGCATCGGGCAGGACCTGCGTGGCGCCATCGATGACGCGCTGGCGGTGCGCCAGCTGATCAACGGCCTGCACACGCGCTACAACAGAGGCGTCGTCGAGCAGGCGGCGATCGCCGGTGGGCTCAACCCGGACGTGTTCGCCGATCTCGGTCGCGCCAACGACATGGCGGAGCGGATTGCAAAACGCCTCGACATCATTGCCGAGGACACCGAGCGCGGCTGGACCGGCCGCATGTCGACCTCGAATGAAGGCGTTGGCGGCTATGTGTTCGAGCGCACGGTGCGCAGCGTCAAGGAATATGCGCATCTCGACCTGGCGCTGATCAATTCGGCCGACGCACGCCAGCTCGACCGCTACGCACAGCGCCTCAGCGAGGTCTACGGGTCGCCGCCGGTGCTGCGCCGCAAGGATGTCTCCGAAACCATCTCGGGGCCGCTGGCGATGCTCAATGCGGTCTTTGCGACAGGCCGCAAGGGCCTGACGATGCAGCGCTACAAGGGTCTCGGCGAGATGAACGCCGAACAGCTGTGGGAAACCACGCTCGATCCGAACGTGCGCTCGCTGCTGCAGGTCAAGGTCAATGACGCGACCGATGCGGATTCGCTGTTTTCGCGGCTGATGGGCGACGAGGTCGAGCCCAGGCGCGAGTTCATCCAGGACAACGCGCTGTCGGTCGCCAATCTGGATATCTGATCTGGCCGTTAAATCTGAATTGGCGCGCTGCGGCGCGCCAATTGTTCCACCGGCGGCAACAAAATCAATTTGCAACGCGCCGGAACGGAAGTCCCTGCGAGACATTGTGACAATATCGATCACAATTTCTAACAGGAGGCTTCCATGGGACGCGGCATTTTGCTCTGGTTGCTCGGCATACCGATCCCGATCATCATTCTGATCATGCTGTTCGTACGATAGGGGGCACTTATGCAGTCCACCCTATCGGCTGTCGACGTTTCCACTTCAACAGAATCCTCCTCCACCGCCGTCAGTTGGGGACCGATCATCGCCGGTGCCTTCGCGGCCTCGACGCTGACCTTCATCCTCATGCTGCTGGGCTCCGGGCTTGGATTGAGCATGGTGTCGCCCTGGTCGGGATCCGGCGCATCTGTCACCACTTTCGCGGCATCCACCGCCGTCTGGCTGATCATCGTGCAATGGCTGTCCTCGGGTGTCGGCGGCTACCTTGCCGGACGCCTGCGCACCAAATGGGTCGGCATCCACACGGACGAGGTGTATTTCCGTGATACCGCCCATGGCTTTCTTGCCTGGGCGTTGGCCACACTGCTCGTCGTCGGCGTGCTTGGCTCCGCGCTTTCCGCTGCCATAGGCTCGGGCGTGCAGGCGGTGTCCACCATCGCGTCTGGTGCGGCCATGGGCGCATCGGCGGGGGCTTCGGCCAATGCCGGCAGCGCGTCGGCCGACAATGCGACATCCTACCTGGTGGATTCACTGTTCCGTCCGGCTGATCCGGGCAAGCTCGCGGCCGCCAATCCGGACAGCGATGCGGCCGCGGTTGGGCAGGCTTCGCGCATCCTGATCGCCGGCGCCGCGGCAGGCGAGGTTTCCGCAGACGACAAAACCTATCTGTCGCAGTTGGTCGCCGTTCGCACGGGGCTTTCGGAAGCAGATGCCAGGACCCGGGTGGATGCCGTCCTCGCCAAGGCCCAGGACGCCAAGGTCAAGGCGCAGCAGGCCGCCGACACAGCCAGGAAGGCCAGCGCGACGTTTGCCCTGCTTGGTGCGCTCTCGCTGGCCATCGGCGCCTTTATCGCCAGTGCTGCCGCGGCCCTTGGCGGCAGGCAGCGCGACGATGAGGAAGCGGTTTTTATCACCAACCGTTGAACTGCACTTGCAACAAAGCCACTCTGGCCCGCCCGGAGCGGCTTTGCTTTGAAG
>NZ_RZPI01000717.1:0-2740 GCF_003998715.1 Mesorhizobium sp. M7A.F.Ca.CA.002.15.2.1 | reverse complement strand
CCGCTTCCCCAACCAACAGACCTGATATCGCCGACCTGCTGGCGTTTTACGCCAGCGTGGGCGTCGACGAGGCGCTCGAAGAGCAGCCGGTGAACCGGTTCGCCGAGGTTGCGCCAAAGCCGATGGAGCGCGCGCCGATCGCAGCGCCTTCGGGTGGCACCGCCGCACCGCTGCGCTCGACGACCGTGTCCCGCGGCGAAGCCGGGGACAGAGCAAATGCACCACCCGTCGCGCGGTCGCCGTCTGCGACGACTGCGGTTCCCGACGAAGCGCAGGCGGCACTTGCCCGCCAATTGGCGACCACAGCAACGACGCTGGACGAGCTTCGCCAGCATATGGCGGCGTTCGAGGGCTGCAATCTCAAGGCCACCGCCAAGAACCTGGTGTTTGCCGACGGCAACCCGGAAGCCGCCGTCATGCTGGTCGGCGAGGCGCCCGGCCGCGACGAGGACATCGAGGGCCTGCCCTTCGTCGGCCGCTCGGGCCGGCTGCTCGACCGCATGCTGGCCGCGATCGGGCTCGACCGCACTTCAGCCTATATCGCCAATGTCATTCCCTGGCGGCCGCCGGGCAATCGCACGCCGACGCCGCACGAAACCGAGATCTGCCGGCCGTTCATCGAACGGCAGATCGAGCTGGTCAATCCCAAGGTGCTGATCAACCTTGGCGGCCCGTCGGCCAAGACCTTGCTCAACACCTCGGAAGGCATATTGCGGCTGCGCGGCAATTGGCGCGTTCACACGACGGCATCCGGCATCGCCATCCCGGCCATGCCGACGCTGCATCCGGCCTATCTCCTGCGAACCCCGTCGCACAAGAAGCTGGCGTGGCGGGATTTCCTCGAAGTGAAGGCAAAGCTGCGAGCGCTCACCTAGCGATAACCTCGCAGGTAATTGAAATGCCGTCCTCACCAGCCTAACCATTCACTCATGACAACAGCCCAAACCTCCGCCGGCAGCCTTATTCGCGAATGGCGCACGCGCCGGCGCATGTCGCAGCTCGACCTCGCCATGGAGGCCGAAATCTCGCAGCGGCATCTGAGCTTCGTCGAAAGCGGCCGCGCCGCGCCCTCGCGCGACATGGTGCTGCATCTGGCCGAGCAATTGTCGATCCCGCTGAGGCAACGCAACCAGTTGCTGCTCGCCGCCGGCTTTGCCCCCAGTTTCGGCGAACGCTCGCTGACCGACACGACAATGGCGCCGGCGATGGCGGCGGTCGAAATCGTGCTCAAAGGCCACGAGCCGTTCCCGGCACTCGCTGTCGACCGCCACTGGAACCTGGTTTCGGCCAACGCCGCCATCGCTCCCTTCCTTGCCGATGTCAGCGAGGCTTCGCTGCTGACGCCGCCGGTCAACGTGCTTCGCCTCAGCCTGCATCCCGGCGGCATCGCGCCACGCATCGTCAACCTCCAGGAATGGCGCACGCATCTGCTCGAGCGCCTGAAACACCAGAATGACGCGAGCGGCGACGCGGTGCTGATCGAACTCGAGCGTGAGCTGAGGACTTATCCGTCAGGCTTGAGAGGCAGCCGGCCGTCGCCGGTCGAGGCGAACGCCATCGTGCATCCGCTCAGGCTGGCGCATGGCGATCAGGTGCTGTCGTTCATCAGCACCATCACCGTGTTCGGCACGCCGCTCGACGTGACGCTTTCGGAACTGGCGATCGAATCGTTTTTCCCCGCCGATGAACAGACGAGGACGGTGCTGGTTCGGTTGGCGAAGGAACGGGCCGAACGTTCGTAATCACCCTTCAGGCAAAGATGCCTTGCGCGTGCGGGTGCGCTCCAGGCCGAGCTGGCGTTCGCGCCAGATGATGAAGATGCCGGCGGCGACGACGATCAGGCCGCCGACAAGCATATGGAGCGTGGCGACGTCGCCGAAGACGAGATAGCCGACGACGAGGCCTAGGATCATCGAGGTGTATTCGAACGGCGCCACGGCCGAGGCGTCGGCATGGCGATAGGCCGCAGTCATCAGGATCTGGCCAAGGCCGCCGCAGAAGCCGGCGGCAACAAGAAGGGCCGCCTGGAGCGGCGTCAGCGCCTGCCAGCCGAATGGCAGCGAGAGCAGCGACATGACGCTCGCCGTCACCGAAAACCACAGCACGATGGTCGCCGTACGCTCGCTTTGCACGAGATTGCGCACCAAGAGCATGGCGACGGCCGAGATCGCCGCCGCGACAAGAGCGGCCATGACGCCAAGCACTTCCTGGTCGTCGAGCGCCTGGTCGGAACTCAGCAGCGTCAGTTCCGGCCAGGAGATGATCAGCACGCCGACCAGGCCGACCGCGACCGCACTCCAGCGATACACGCGGATAGCCTCGCCGAGGAAGATGGAGCTGAACACCACCACCAGCAGCGGCTGCGCGTAGTTCAGCGTGATCGCTTCCGGCAGCGGCAGCCGGGTCAACGCGAAAAAGCCGAGCCCCATGGCGCAGACGCCGACCAGGCCGCGGGCGATGTGGTTGAACGGACGCTTGGTGGTGAAGGCAGTGCCGAGCTCTTTCCTGAAGGCCAGGAAGGCGATGATCGGGAAGATGGCGAAGAAAGAGCGGAAGAAGACAATCTGGCCGGCCGGAACCGTGCCTGCGGCTTTGATGCAGGTCTGCATGCCGACGAAGACCGCCACCGACACGATCTTGAGCATGATGCCGGTAAGCGTGTCGTGCCCGCCGGCATCATCGCTGGCTGTGGCCGAGGGGCTGCCGGGGCCCGCTGTCACGCTCCCGACGCTTCTCGGAT
>NZ_RZPI01000716.1:0-2741 GCF_003998715.1 Mesorhizobium sp. M7A.F.Ca.CA.002.15.2.1 | reverse complement strand
GATAGATGTCGGGCTGCAGATCCGAGAGGAACAGCCGACCCTTGTCATCGACCTTCAGCGACGCAAGCGTCCGGTCGCATTCCATGCCGCAATGGACCGGGCCCGTCTTGCCGTCCTCGGAAGCATGATTGCACCAGCCGCCGGCCCATTCAGGCGACTTGGCGCCGCGCACGGTGGTGGCGATGAAGGCATTGTAGGACGTGTCGGAATTCCCGGTCGGTTCCTCGTTCGGCCGGCTGACCGGATCATGGCCGTAGTAGAAGAAGATCCGCGCCACCTTCTGCTTCGGGTGCGCCTTGAGATGCGCCCCATCATAGACGCGGCCGAAACAGGCATCAGCGCCGTTCGGACTGAGTTCGGTAAGCTTCAGCGCATCGTCGGCGGAGGCCGATCCGGCAAGCGCGCCGAGCAGCACGGCGCAAAACCCGGCGCCGGCAACCGTCTTCCATTCCCCCAACCCAAACGCCCATTCCTTCAACGCCATGTGACCTCTCCTCCGCATCGAAAGGACGCAACGGCAATTTATGCTAGTATTGCGGCTGGAGTCACGCAATTCGCGGTCAGCCGCCAAGCGGAGGAGGATGCCATGCGCCGGCGCGACATGTTCCGCACGGTTCTTGCCGGAACCGGAACGCTTCTCGGTCTGCGGGCAGCACAGGCAGCCGCCACCGAGCCCACAAGGCAAAAAGTCGCCTACCACTTGAGCGACACCGACAAGGTCAATTTCGTGCTCGGCAACATCAAGAACCATTATGAAGGCACCGGCGGCAAGGTCGACATCGTGCTGGTCGTGCATGGTCCCGCGCTCGCGGCCTTCAAGTCGAAAGGCATATCGGCCGCGATTTCCGGGCGCTTCGCCGGCCTGGTGCAGCAGGGATTGGAACCCCACGCCTGCGCCAACACCATGCACGGCATGGACATCACACTCCCCGACCTGCTCGCCGGATTTCATGCCGCCGACAAGGGCGGCGTCGTCAAACTCGCCGAACTGCAAGGCCAGGGTTACGCCTATCTGCGTCCGTAGAGCGGTTTGTTTGACGCAAATCCCCCGGGGAAAGCGCTCACACTTTTCCTTGAATTGCTCCAAGGCTTGAACACCGGGGTGGCAAGGGCCTACGAAGGGCAGGCAGACATCCCGGAGGAAGAACCGTGCCAGCCACCACACTCAGCATACCCGATCTTGCCGGCAAGGCAGTGCTGGTTACCGGTGCATCGACCGGCATCGGGGCGGCGCTCGCGCTGGCCTATGCAGCGCAGAAATGCAAGGTGGCGCTGCATTATAACTCGAGCCGCGACGCCGCCGAGAAGCTCGGCCTGACGATTGCCGACAAGGGCGGCGAGGTGTTTCTCGTCCAGGGCGATTTCTCCGTTGCCGCCGATGTCGAGCGCGTCGTCGAGGACAGTGCGCAATATTTCGGCCGCCTCGACGGGCTGGTCAACAATGCCGGCGGCATGCTCGGCCGCATCCCCTATGCCGAGCAGACCGAGGCGCATTACGATGCGGTGATGGACCTCAACGCCCGTTCGGTGCTGACTGCTTCGCGCAAGGCGATCCCGTGGCTGAAGAAACAGGGCGGCTTCATCGTCAACACCTCCTCGATCGCCGCCCGCAATGGTGCCGGCGGCGGCGCCGGGCTTTACGGCTCTGCCAAGGCTTTCGTCTCCAATGTGACGCGCGGCATGGCAAAGGAGCTGATCGGCTTCGGCATCCGCGTCAACGCGGTGGCGCCCGGCACCATTCTCACCCCGTTCCACGAGCGCTATTCGACCGACGAGCAGATCAAGGGCATGGTCGCCACCATTCCGCAGGGACGCGCCGGCACGGCGCAGGATTGCGTCGGCGCCTATCTGTTCCTCTCTTCCGACCTTCTCAGCGGCTACATCACCGGCCAGGTGATCGAGGTGAATGGCGGCCAGTTGATGCCTTGAACGGCTATCGCCATACTGGCGATCTGCACGCTCTTGTCGAAAACCTCAAAGGAGACAACGGAATGTACGGACTGATCGGCAAGATGCGGGCGTCGCGCGGCCAGCGCGACGCGGTCATGGACCTCCTGCGCGCCAGCACCGGCGCCCTGTCGGGCTGCCTGAGCTATATCATCGCGCGCGATCCCGCCGATGCCGACGCGATCTGGGTCACCGAAGTGTGGACCGACGCCGAAAGCCACAAGGCCTCGCTGCAGCTTCCCGAAGTCCAGGCAGCGATCGCCAAGGCGCGGCCGTTCATCGCCGGCTTCGAATTCCAGGTCGAGACCCACCCCGTCGGCGGCTTCGGCCTAGCCGACAGCAAGACGGGGTGAGTTCGATGCCAATTTTGAGGAGCAATCTTTGACGCAGACAGTAAACATTCGCGATGCGAAAGCTCATCTGTCGCGCCTTGTGAGACGTGCAGCCCAAGGCGAGTCGTTTGTTATTGCCAAAGCCGGCAAGCCGTTGGCCAGAATCGTGCCGATCGAACAGCCGACGCTGCAGGCGCGACGGGTCGGTTTTATGGCCGGCCAGTTTTCCGTCCCCGACGATTTCGACCGCATGGGTCGCAATGAGATCGAGCAACGGTTCAACGCCGGCTTGTGAGACCTGTTACTCGACACCTGGGCGGGTGAAACAATCATTTTTCTGTGAATCGCGGTTCGCATTTTTCGCCCTGCGGGTCTAAGAGCGAAACATGGATTCCTCGGCCGAGCAGCCCTCCCCGGACCTGCCCACACTCGAGCGCATGGCGCGGATGCGCAAGCTCTGGC
>NZ_RZPI01000715.1:0-2744 GCF_003998715.1 Mesorhizobium sp. M7A.F.Ca.CA.002.15.2.1 | reverse complement strand
CTGAAAAGGTGACGGCGATGTTCCCCGACGGCCGCAAGGTGGCGGTCAAGCTGCCGGCCTATGTCGAGGATGGCCAGACCATCCGCCTCAAGGGTCAAGGCGAGCAGGGGCCGGGCCAGCCAGGCGACGCGCTGGTCAAGATCCATCTGCGCCGGCATCCACGCTACCGCATCGAAGGCCGCGACCTGCACGCCGATCTGCCGGTGATGCTGGCGGATGCCGTGCTCGGCGCCAAGGTGCCTGTCGAGACGCCGACCGGCAGGCTCGCGGTCAACATTCCGGCCTGGTCGAGCTCCGACAAGGTCCTGCGGCTGAAGGGCAGAGGCCTGCCGGAAAAGGCCGGCGGTCACGGCGATCTCTACGCTCATGTGCGTATCATGCTGCCGGAAGGCGGTGACAGCGCGCTCGAAGCGCTGTTGCGCAGCCAAAAAGGCTGATCGGCGGCTTTTGTCCCCTGAACTGTCCGTTTTGAGCGCTTGAAGGGGCTCTGTGCCTGTGCGATAGGGCAACCCACAAAGCTGAAATCTTGCGGAGAGCGCTCACATGGCGGGTGGACAGGGCCTAATGGCCGGCAAGCGCGGCCTCATTCTTGGCGTCGCCAACAATAGGTCGATCGCTTATGGCATTGCCAAGGCCTGCGTCGATCATGGCGCCGAGATAGCGCTGACCTATCAGGGCGAGGCGTTCAAGAAGCGTGTCGAGCCGCTGGCGGCGGAACTGGGCGCCTTTGTCGCCGGCCATTGCGACGTCACCGATCCGGCGAGCCTGGATGAGGTTTTCGCCAATGTCGCCAGACATTGGGGCAAGCTTGATTTCCTCGTCCACGCCATTGCCTTCTCCGACAAGGATGAGCTGACTGGCCGCTATGTCGAGACGTCACGCGACAATTTCCTGCGCACAATGGACATTTCGGTCTATTCCTTCACCACCATCGCCAAGCGCGCCGAGGCGCTGATGACCGATGGCGGCTCACTGCTGACGCTGACCTACTACGGCGCCGAAAAGGTGATGCCGCACTACAACGTCATGGGTGTCGCCAAGGCGGCGCTCGAGGCCAGCGTGCGCTACCTGGCGGTCGATCTCGGCGCCAAGAAGATCCGCGTCAACGCCATTTCGGCCGGCCCGATCAAGACCCTTGCCGCTTCCGGCATCGGCGATTTCCGCTACATCCTGAAGTGGAACGAGTACAATTCGCCGCTGAAGCAGACGGTGACGCAGGAGGAAGTCGGCGATTCCGGCGTCTATTTCCTGTCCGATCTGTCGCGCGGCGTCACCGGTGAAGTGCACCACGTCGATTCGGGCTACCACGTCGTCGGCATGAAGGCGGTCGACGCGCCTGATATTTCGACGGTCAAGGACTAGCACCCCCCAACCGTCGTCCGTCCCGATCCGCACCGGAAGACCTGATGTACCCGCTGGTTTATATCGCGCGCCACGGCCAGACCGCGTGGAACGCCGAAATGCGGCTTCAGGGGCAGGCTGACACCGATCTCAATGCTCTTGGCCGCGAACAGGCGACCGGCAACGGGCTTCGGCTAGCTGCGTTGGTTCCAGATCCCTGGGAATTCGACTTCGTCGCCAGTCCGATGAAACGGACGCGCGAAACGATGCAGCGTATTCGCGCCGCGATGAAGCTGGATCCGGATGCCTATCGAACCGATCCGCGCCTCGTCGAGGTCAATTTCGGCGATTGGCAGGGATTTACCTTTCCCGAGCTGGAGACGCGGTATCCCGGAGCAAGCGGGACGCGTGCTCTGGACAAGTGGAACTTCCAGCCGCCCGGCGAAGGCGCCGAGAGCTATCAGATGCTGCTCGAACGGGTGAGGCCATGCTTCGACGCGATTGAACGCCAGACGATATGCGTGACCCATGGCGGCGTCATGCGCACCTTGTTTCGTTTCGTTCTGGGATTGGCCGAGGACGAGGCAGCGAACCTGGAAATACCGCAGGATCGCCTGCTCAAGCTCGAAGGCAAGAGTCTGGAGTGGCTTTGATGCATGTCGCCCAAAATTGGCCCCGGTTTTGGGAGAACGACATGCATAAAACAAAGACCTAAAGCGGGTCGCCTGAATCCGTTCAGACGCGACACGCTCTAGGCCATTTCGCAGGCGGCTCGGCGAAAGCTGAACCGCAAACGCTGCATTCAATTGAGGTTGGAAGCTCTAGTTGGCTGAGCTGTCCGGCAGTTCCATGTCGGTGATGACGTTTTCGCCATTGGTCACATCGTAGGCAATGACGATGTCCATGCCCGGCTTCAGCGCGTCGAGATCGGTCTCTGCGTTCAGCTTGTAGGACTTGCCGTCATCCAGCGTCAGCGTCGCCGTGTCCTTGTCGATCTTCTTGATCAGGCCTTCGGTCTGGCCGGCGAAAGCGGCGGTGGAAAGCAGCAGCGTGGCGGCAACGGCGCTAATCAGGGTACGCATAATCGTTCCTCTTTATCATTGCACCGGCATGGCGGCGGGCTGTTCAACAGCGGATGGAGCAGAGCAGAAACCAACCGAATGTGTCAAAACTAAATCCGCCAGATCACAGTTTGACCCCTGTGAAAAACGCCAATAGAACGCAATCTTCAGCCGGCTCCGATGCCGGGCAGGGTATTTCATGTCTCACAACACGTTCGGCCACCTTTTCCGCGTCACCACCTGGGGCGAAAGCCATGGCCCGTCGCTCGGCTGCGTGGTCGACGGCTGTCCGCCCGGCATCCGCTTTACGCGCGACGAGATCCAGGCCGAACTCGACAAGCG
>NZ_RZPI01000714.1:0-2752 GCF_003998715.1 Mesorhizobium sp. M7A.F.Ca.CA.002.15.2.1 | reverse complement strand
CCTTGAACCCGGCGCGGATGGGATGGTGATAGAGATCGCGGTCGACGATCTCCTGGTAGGTAAAGCTGTGCGGCAAGGTGGAGCGGCGCAGACTCCGCGCAAACTTGCCGAGGAGACGGCGGCTGAGCGGCCTCGGCGAGAGCATGCGGCCATAGAGTTTCCCGCCCGGCGCTTCGGCAAAGGGATCGGGCTCGTTGATCAAGCGAAAATCGAGCGGCGTGTTGACGGACAGAAAGTGCAGCATGTCCGGCGCGGCCTTGGCGAAAGCGCCCCAGAGCGCATCTTCCTTCTGCTCCCATCCTTCGGGCGCGACCGCACGCAGATAGGCGAGCGCATCCTCGCGGCTGTCGGCGATGCCGGCTTCGGCCGCGACATGGTTGGCGGGTATCCAGACCCCGGCACCGGACATGGCCGAGGTGCCGCCCAACCATTCGCTCTTTTCGATGACGAGCACCCTGAGGCCACCCTTGGCGGCCCGCAGCGCTGCCGAGCAGGCCGCCGATCCCGAACCGATCACCAGAACATCGTACTCGCCCATCGGCATTCCCCTGCCATCATCGACACAGCACTATATAGAGGCACGAAATTTAATCTGTCTACTATTGTGTCGACACTTTTTGCGCTGTACCCTCTCCAAGTCAGCAACGCGCCCGAACGACCTTCGCAGCTCCATTCGACAGGCAGAGCCATGGACGACACCAACCTTCCACCCGCGCCCTCTGGCATCCATGTTTCCGGAACCGAAACGCGCGAAAGCTACTGGCAGCCGGTTCCCGCAAACGGCCATATCGACGTGGCGCTCGCGCCGCACATCGTCGGCATGGAGCACCCCTTCGCGCTGGGCACGCAGTCGGTAGCGCCCGGCGGCTATGTGCGCGAACACACGCATGACCGCAACGAAGAGACGGTCTATGTCATCGAAGGCCATGGCCGCGCCGTCATCGACGGCAAGGAATATCCGCTGGAACCGGACAGCGTGGTGTTCCTGCCGAAGAATGTCCGACACATGTTCATCAACGACGGCGACACGCGCCTGCGCTGGATCTGGTTGATCGTGCCGAACGGGCTCGAGGATTTCTTTCGCCTGATCGGCAAGCCGCGCAAGCCAGGTGACCGTGTGCCGTCCAATTTCCCGCGCCCCGAAAACGTTCTGGAAATCGAGCGCAAGACGGTGTTCGGGGCAGACCTCGCCGACAAGTTCGATCCCCTGAGGCAGAATCCCTGAAGAAGCCTCGGATGGTGACGCTCGGCCTCATCGGCTTCGGCACGATCGCGCGCGAGATCGTCTCAGCTTTCCCAGTGGACTCGGTTTGCTGGGTGGCGCTGATGCGCGAAGGTACCCGCCGCGACTTGCCGGCGAATGTCAGCACTGTCACGCAGCTTGACGCGCTGATCGGTCCGCGCCCCCGGGCGGTGGTGGAGGCGGCAAGCCAGGAGGCGGTGGCCGCTTATGTGCCCGCGCTTCTCGAAGCCGGCATCCCGACCATCATCGCTTCGATCGGTGCATTCGCCGATCCGATCCTTGCCGCGAGGCTGACCGATGCTTCGCGCAATAGCGGCGCGCGCTTGGTCCTGCCGTCAGGCGCGTTGGGCGGTCTCGACTATCTCAGGGCGATAGCCGCACTTCCTGAGGCGCGGGTGCGCTACACCTCGCGCAAGCCGCCGACAGCTTGGGAAGTCGAGCTTGCCACTCTTGGCCTGTCGGCCGAGCACGACGCGGTATCCCTCTTCGAAGGCACGCCGGCGCAAGCGGCAAAGCTCTATCCGAAAAACCTCAACGCCGCCTTCGCCGTGGCGCTCGCTGCAGGTATCGACAAAGTCACAGTGCGCGTGGTTGCCGATCCGAAAGCTGCCGGCAACATGCATGAAATCGAGGTCGAGAGCACCGCCGGCACCGCCTCCTTCCGCCTCGTCAACGCACCCTCGCCCAACAATCCGAAAACCTCGATGCTCACGGCGCTCAGTCTCGTCGCGGCGCTTGGCGAGTTGCTCGACAGGGAGGGCCTCAGCTGATGCCCTTCTTCACCGCCGCCGATGGCTGCCGCATCCACTACGAGACATCAGGCAGCGCCGGCCCACGCCTCATCCTCATCTCCGGGCTCGGCGGTGATGGAAGGTTCTGGACTGGTGTGGTACGCCTGCTCGAGGCCGACCATCGCGTCATCGTCACCGACCATCGCGGCGCCGGTCGCAGCGATCGCCCCGAAAGCCCCTATTCCATTCCCCTGATCGCCAGCGACATTGCCGGCCTGCTGGCGCAGACGGGCGGTCCCGCCCATATTGTCGGGCATTCCACTGGTGGCGCCATCGCGCAGGTGCTGGCGCTCGATCATTCGGAACTTGGCCTGAGCTATACGATCAGCAGTTCCTGGGCGCGAGCCGACAGCCGTTTCCGCACGCTCTTCAGCGCTCGCGCCGAACTGCTGGAGGCCGGCTTGGCCGAGACCTATCAGCGCCTCGGCCATGTGCTCTGCCACGAACCGTCCTACCTCGAAACGCATGCCGGGGAACTCGACGCAGCCGTCGCCGCCGCCCCTGACACCCTGGCGCCGCTGACAGTCAGTGCTGCGCGCGTGCGCATGCTGCTCGACCATGATCGCCTTGCCGATCTGCCGCGCATCGACACCCCGGTTCAAGTGATTGCGGCCACCGGCGATATCCTGACACCGCCAGCCCTTTCGGAGGCGATCGCTGCGGCAATACCGGATGCCCGGTTTGTTTCAGTTCCCGGTGCGCATTTTCACCCCCTCGC
>NZ_RZPI01000713.1:0-2753 GCF_003998715.1 Mesorhizobium sp. M7A.F.Ca.CA.002.15.2.1 | reverse complement strand
CGACCTCGCCGGGTTCGGCGAAGCGGTCAGCCAGGTTGCCGGAAACTGCAACACCGATCCGCCGTGAACGACCGTGAGGCGAAGGCGGCAACGGCCGAGCTCGCCGTTCCCGGTGATGCTGATCGGCTTCAAACCTTTGTTCTCATACATGTCGTTGCCTCAAAAACGCACTTTGGGGCGACATCATCAAACGGCGTTGCTGACCCAGCGGAGCACGTTGGTCCAAAGCCGCGCATAGCCGGGCCATTCGACAAAACTGTTCGGCAGCCAGTGCGGTCCGATGTCCGACGTCCAGACCAGCGTGCGCCCTTCGCCGTGACGCCCGGTGACCAGCAGGGGATGGCCGCCCTGGTCCTGCGGCAGCCGCGCCAGAACCTCGACATCGTCGCGATCGCGGGCGACGACCTCGTTGGCGCCGAGCAGCAGCGGCCATTCGCCCTCAATGCCGGCAAAAAGCGGATGGTCTCTTGAGCCAGTGATCTCGGGACGAAAGCCCTCCGGAATTTCGAGGCGGTCATCATTGGGAAGGCAGGTCACCGGCAGCGCCTCCTCGACCGCCGTGCGATGCCAGCGCGCCTTGCCGTCAATGCCTTGGAAGCTGAAGTAACCGCCGATCATGATCAGGCCGCCGCCGGCCAGCGTCCAGTCGCGCAGGAGCTTGAGCCGGTTCGGCACTGTCTTGCCGTGCAGCCAGACATCGGGATGAAGCAGCAGCGAGTTTGCGCCAATGTCGGACAGGATGATCGTCCTGTATTGCGACAGCCCTTCCATGGTGAAAGGCAGCTTCTCGACGGCCTCATGAGCGGGCATGTAGTCGAGATCGAATTCGCTGTCCTTCAAGGCGTCGACCAGGGGCGTTGCCCCGAGATGGAAGGTGACGCTGCCGAACTGGTCGAACCCCTTGTAGTGGGTCGCCGAACTCACCCAGCTTTCGCCGACAAGAAGGACTTTTGTCTTCGCCATGATCGTGCTCTCCTGATTCCGCCAGTCGCTTGTTCTAGCCGGTTTCGCCCGCCCCGATCTCTGGGATCGTGTGGTCGGGGTCGATCGGCGTTGGCGCCGGCCCTGCCACCTCAGATCAGCAGCAGGCCCTTCATGCTGGCATATCCCTTCCGCCCGATGATGATGTGGTCGTGCACCGCGATGCCCAGCCGCTTGCCCGCGTCGATGATCTCCTTCGTCATCTCGATGTCGGCGCGCGATGGCGTCGGGTCGCCTGACGGGTGATTGTGGACCAGGATAATGGCAGTCGCCGAGAGTTCGAGCGCCCGCTTGATCACTTCTCGCGGGTAGACAGGCGTGTGGTCGACAGTACCCGTCTGCTGCACCTCGTCGGCGATCAGCGCGTTCTTCTTGTCGAGGAACAGGATGCGGAACTGCTCGCGCGCCTCGAAGGCCATTGCTGAGCGGCAATAGTCGAGGAGCTGCTGCCAGGACGAGAGGATCTCGCGGCCGTGGACCTCGCCGCGTGCCATGCGCTGCGCCGTTGCGGCGAGGATTTTCAGGTCGAGTGCCACCGCAGGGCCGATGCCCTTGACCTCCTGCAGCAGGCCCACCGGGGCGCCAAGCACTTCGGCCAGCGTGCCGAAGCGTGCCAGCAGCGCCTTGGCCGCCGGTTTGGTGTCGGCACGAGGGATCAGGCGAAAGAGCAGAAGTTCCAGAAGTTCGTAATCGGGCAGGGCGTCCGGACCCGCCAGGGCAAAGCGCTCGCGCAAGCGGTCGCGATGGCCGAGGTAATGCGGCTTTTCGTCGAGCGTCGCCTTGGCTTTCGCAGCAGGCCGCATCGGCGCTTCGGAGAAGAAACTCCGCTCGTCATCGTCGCTTGTGTTCCCCATACCCCGCCCACATTGCTCCGGCACAGACATTAGAGCTGTTCTGGCCTGGATTGAAACAGTTCCGTTCTCCGATCGCGAGACGATCCACGGCAGATCGTGGCAGCCCACTGTCAGCCTAGGGCCTCCCTATACGGCAAGATGAAACCACGATTGCGCAACAAAACTTAACATCACTTAACGCATGCGGCCACTTTCACCTGACATGGTGACGCCATCGGAGGCTCTTTGCCTCGCTATACTGGAGCACGCATGTTCGCCAAAATTGACTCTGGACTATTTGCCGGCCGGGCATCTCTTGCGGTCATGGCAATCCTGCTTTCAGCCCATTCGGACGGCGCGCTGGCGGCAGACGCCATTGCGGTGAATTCCGATGATTTTACCCTGCCGCCCGAGCCTTCCCGTTTCGGGCGCTTCGAACAGAAACTGTCCGACTGGCACGTCGTGCTCGGCGGCGGCGCCATCATCGTCCCCAAATACGAGGGCAGCAATGAGTTCAAGATCATGCCGGTGCCTTTCGTCACGGCGACATTCCTCGACACGGTGACGATCGATCCGACTGGTGCCAACATCGCCGTTTATGAACAAGGACCGTTCGCCTTCAGCGCGCGGCTTGGCTATGAGATGGGCCGCAAGGAAGACGACTCCGACCATCTGCGCGGCTTGGGGGATGTCGACATGGGCGCGACGGTCGGCGTGAAGGCAGCGGCGAAGTTCGGTCCGGCCGAAATATTCGCGCAGCTGGACAAGACCATCGGCGGCAGCGATGGCCTGGAGGGCAGGGTGGGGATCGAGGTGACCCGGCCTCTGTCTCAATCGTTGATGATCGGCGCCAGCGCGTCCGCCGTGTTCGCCGACGAAAATTACATGCAGGCCTATTTTGGTGTCACGCCCGAGCAATCGGCTCGCTCGGGGCTGGCG
>NZ_RZPI01000712.1:0-2763 GCF_003998715.1 Mesorhizobium sp. M7A.F.Ca.CA.002.15.2.1 | reverse complement strand
CCGTCGCGGAGACCCTGGGATCCATTCCGTGACTTTGGCCGAATGGTGCAGCGGAGCAGAATTCCGCACCGCAGCAACGCTCAGAAGTCGCGGCATGGATCCTCGGGTCTGCGCCGCGTCGCTACGCTCCTTGCACCGCCCGTGGATGACGAAGTGATGGGCGTTTGAGACTCGCCGGCGTTACTCCGGTGACGCCCCCGCAATGCTTTGATCGTAGTCGACCAGCGACCCGGTCATGACACCGGACTGCGGGCTGACCATGTAGCTGATCAGACGGGCAAGCTGGTCCGGCTTGACCAACTGGCCCATCGGCTGCGTCGCTTCGGCCTTCGCCAGCCAGTCGTCCGGCGCGTCGTGCCACTTCTTCTGCACGATGTCCTCGCCTTCCGTATCCATCCAGCCGGGCAGCACCGCATTGCAGCGGATGCGGTTGTAGCGATAGGCATTGGCGACATTCTTGGTCAGCGTCATCAGCGCGCCCTTGCTGGTCGAATAGGGCGTCAGGAACGACTGGCCGGTATGCGCCGACATCGACAGCACGTTGACGATCGAGCCGGGTGCCTTCTTTTCCAGGAGATGCGCCACCACGCCCTGCATCAGGAAGAACGGGCCGCGCACATTGGTATCGAAAATCGTATCGAACAACTCTTCGGAGGTTTCGACCAGCGAACCGCGCGCCGAAGTGGCGGCGGCGTTGACCAGCGCGTTGACGGTGCCGAAATGCGAGATCGCGGTGGCGACCGCGCGCTTGCAGTCCGCCACTTTTGACACATCGGCGCTGATGAAAATCGCATCGACGCCGGCTTTCTTGAAATGGGCGACAGCCTTGTCGCCCTTCTCCTGCGAGCGGCCGATGAGCGCCAGCGCCCGGCAGCCCTCGTCGGCCATCGCTTCGGCAACGGCAAAGCCGATGCCTTGCGCGCCGCCGGTGACGATGGCGCGTGTCTGTGAATTGCGATCGGCGGATGCGCTCATCGCTTTGCTCCTGGATTGAGTTCCGGTTCTTACTTGTCGAGGCGGACGGTCTTGCCGGTGGTTGCCGACTTTAGCGCGGCGTCCGCCAATCGAAGCGCGATAAGCCCATCGGCGCCGCTGGGTGATGCCTTCTTGCCCGAGGTCGCGGCGGCGATGAAAGAGGCAATCTCGATGGCATAGGCGTCGAGATAGCGGGTCATGAAGAAGTCGTGCAGCGGCGGGCGCGTATAGCCCTTCTCATTGGCCAGTTCGATCGACACCGGCCGCTGGTTCTCGGCAGCCACCATGCCTTTCGAGCCATGCACCTCGATGCGCTGGTCGTAGCCATAGGTGGCGCGGCGCGAGTTGGAGATGACGGCCTGCTTGCCGGACGCGGTCTCGAGAATGACGCTGACCGAGTCGAAATCGCCGGCCTCGCCGATCTTCTTGTCCACAAGCACCGAGGCATGCGCGCTCACGGCAACTGGTTCCTCGCCGAGCAGGAAGCGCGCCATGTCGAAATCATGGATGGTCATGTCGCGGAAAATGCCGCCCGAGCGCTTGATGTAATCGATCGGCGGCGCGCCCGGATCGCGCGAGGTGATGGTGACCATCTCGACGGTGCCGATGGCGCCGTCGTCGATCGCCTTGCGCACAGCGGCGAAATGCGGGTCGAAACGCCGGTTGAAACCGACCATCAGCGTCGCCTTGGCCTTGTCGACCACGGCCAGGCATTTCTCGACGCGCTTGACGTCGAGGTCGATCGGCTTCTCGCAGAAGATCGCCTTGCCGGCCTTGGCGAAGCGCTCGATCAGATCGGCATGGGTGTCGGTCGGCGTGCAGATGATGACGGCGTCAATATCTCCGGCTTTCTCGATGTCCTCGATGCTGCGCACCTCGGCGCCATAGGCGCTGGCCAGTTCGGTGGCCGCCTTCTCGAACGCATCGGCAACCGCAACCAGTTTGGCCTGCGGATTGGAGCCGACGGCACGGGCGTGGACCTTGCCGATGCGGCCGGCACCGAGGAGAGCGAAGCGAACGGTCATGGGTATTTCCTCTGGGGGAATGGGTTGGAGAGAGTTGTCCGCACCTTGCTTTTGGGGAAAGGTGGCAAGGCTATTTTTCGAGCGCGCCAGAAAACAGGATGACCATCCTGTTTTAGGCCGCGAGTTCCGCCTCCCCGGTCTTGGCGCCGGTGATGTAGGAGACGATATCGTTTCCGTCGGTGTTCTCCTTGCGCAGATTGGCGACGATGCGGCCGCGCCGGAACACGACGATGCGGTCGCAGAGATCGAACACCTGGCGCATATTGTGGCTGATCAGGATCAGCGGCTCGCCATTGTCCTTCAGCGTACGCACGATGTTTTCGACCTGCGCGGTCTCCTGCACGCCAAGGGCGGCGGTGGGCTCGTCCATGATGATCAGCTTGGAGGCGAAGGTCGCCGTCCGGGCGATCGCCACGCACTGGCGCTGGCCGCCCGACATGTGGCGGATGGTGTTGGACAGATTGGGGATCTTCACCGCCGTGCGGACCAGCGCCGCCTCGGTTGCCTTGCGCATGTATTTGCGGTCGAGGATCGAGAACGGGCCGAGGTTGAACAAAACCTTCTCGCGGCCGAGGAACAGGTTCGACGGCACGTCGAGATCGTCGGCCAGCGCCAGATTCTGGAACACGGTCTCGATGCCCGCCGTGCGGGCCTCGATCGGCCCGGCAAAGTTCACTTCCTTGCCGTCGAACCAGATCTGGCCGCTGGTGCGCTGCTCGACGCCGGTGATCTGGCGCACGAAGGTCGATTTGCCGGCGCCGTT
>NZ_RZPI01000711.1:0-2767 GCF_003998715.1 Mesorhizobium sp. M7A.F.Ca.CA.002.15.2.1 | reverse complement strand
TCTCGGGGCGGCACAGCCATTGGTGAGCGGCCGGCTGGCGCAGGCGCTGAAATGGCTTGGCGAAACCTGGCCGGACGACCCAGCCCGCGTCGCGCTCAACGGCAGCGATGGTTTCCTACTGTTGCCGCAGACGAAGAACTTCTTCGAGCTGCCGGATATTTCGGTGCCGCTCGACTACAGCAGGCATGTCGCGCCGATGATATCGGACATGGGCGCGATGCTGGCGACGGCGGCACTTGTGCGCAAGATCGGCGCGAAGGACGAAGCGGGTTGATCGGGCTGCGCTTTCAGCACTCGAAGCCGTATTTGTCACGCATGTAGTCCGCCTCTTCTTTCGACATTTTGTTGAACATGACGCACACGGTGAAGCTGCCGACCTGACGTCCGCCGCGTGTGTATCCCCAGTCGGAAATATCGTCCCTGGTGAATTCTATGTTCTGGCCGAGGACGACGTTGTGCACTTCCTCCGGCTGGTTTGCCAACATGCCGACAAATCCGGTTTCGGTGCGGCGGAACGGTATGACCCAGAAGTGTTCGGTGACGTTGCCGTCCCGTACCTTGACCTTCAATTTGAACCTCTCTGTGTCGGCGGGAGGCGCCTCGGACAGTGCCAGGAAGTCGTCCAGGCTGGCGAGCGCCTGCGCGGTGGCCGCTGCCATCTCTGGGTCGCCGGGAGTGAAGATAATTGTTTTGTCGTCGCCCGGATCCGTGGCTTGTGCGCCGGCCAATCCTGGAGCAAGCGCCAGCATCAGGGACATCGCAGTCCAGACTGCAAGCTTCATGGAAGGCCCCCCTTCATGTCAACGGTCGACACCATCCCGCATTCGACGTCGGTTTGCAACCGTAGCGCGAGTTTGATCAGCGTTGGCGTGGCGGTTTTTGAACTGATCCGCGAAACAAAATGTGTATCGACGATCGGTCAGCGCTCTGTTTCGTGATGCCGCCCGAGATGGATTGCGGCGGCTGCGTGGTGATCGAAAGCCGCCCGTCACAATCGGCCAAGTGACTCTTTTCGCGGACAGAAGTGCGTTCATTGGGGGAGCCGAAGCGGCCTGAAATGATCTAGGTCGCAGATAATGTGTCGGAATTAAGCCTATGATATTGTTTGCGAAAATTCACCCAATGTGATTTGCGGAGGGTGCGCTTTCCGTCCAGTTTCAGGCCGTCCGGTGCTGTCGTTTCCCAAGGCGGCGGTCCGGAAAAGTGAAACAGCACGGAGTGCTTACCAATGAAGAAGACCCTCGCAACCACCGCTGCTCTGCTCGCCTTCCTCGGCACCGCTTATGCCGCGACCGTTCAGGGCACCATTCAGGCCGTCGATCCGACGACCAAGTCGATCACCCTCGACGACGGCAAGATCTACCAGCTGTCGCCCGAAGCGACGATCGGGAAACTGAAGGTCGGCGCCAAGGTGGCGGTGACCGTCGATGACAAGACCGGCATCGTGACGTCGATCAAGAAGGCCTCGTAAGGCGAGGGCATCGTGCGTCGGCAGACCTGCTGACGCAATTTCAGACCCTGTTCCATTCTGGCCGGTCCTCCGGGGACCGGCCATTTTCGTGCCCTTCACCCTCGACGCCAGGCAAACCGCCGTCCCGGCGGCGCCGCTATGGTTTTTGCCAAAGAGCCGCGCTATCCCTTGGCCACCGGGGGATAGTCATGGCCGACGAGCAAAAAGGGTTTCGCCTGTCGCGGCGATTGCTGCTGGGTGCGGCTGTCGTCGGCGGCGCGGTGCTGTGGGGCGGCAACACGGTGGCGCGGCTGGCACGCGGACCTTCGGGGCCGAAGAACGCAGGACGGATAGCCGATATAGACGGCTTCGCGCTGCCTCTGAAGCCGCTGGACAATGCGCCGGCCTTCGATGCGTCACTGCCCTGGTCGGCAAAGGGTGGTGACATCAACGATGCCAGCGGCCTGTCGATGACGCCGGTCTACGGCGTGGTCGAGGTCAGCGGGGACGAGCACATCGCCAAGGCCCTGGCCTTCGCGCGTGCCAATGGGCTGAAAATATCGCTGGCCGCCATCCGCCATTCCATGGGCGGGCATGCCTTCGACGACAACGCGCTGGTGCTCGACCTCAGAAAGTTCAACAGGGTCACCGTCGATGCGGCGGCCAAGACCATGACCCTGCAGCCGGGCGCGCGCTGGCATGACATCCAGAACCTTCTGCATCCGCACTTCGCGGTGAAGGCGATGCAGTCGACCGACATCTTCTCGGTCGGCGGTTCGCTGTCGGCCAATGCGCATGGCATGGACCACCAGGCGGGTTCGGTGGCGGGCTCGATCCGCTCGATGCGGGTGATGCTGGCCGACGGTTCGGTGACGACCTGCTCGCCGACCGAGAACACCGATCTGTTCCGCCACGTCGTCGGCGGTTACGGCCTGTTCGGCGTGGTGCTGGAGGCGACGCTCGACATCGTCGACAACGCCGTCTACCGCACCTCGCGCGAAATCATCAAATCGGACGATTTTCCGGAATTCTTCGCCAAGGTGCTGGAGCCGAACAAGGATATCGGCCTGTTCTACGGCCATCTGTCGACGGCGCCCGGCAATTTCCTCGAGGACATGATCGTCTACCGTTACGACAAGGTGGCCGAGCGGCCGCCGGCCGATCAGCCCGAGATCGGCGAACCGGGATCGGTCGGGTTGAAGCGGGTGATCATCAACCTGGCGAAATGGGGCAGCCTGTTCCAGGAATTGAAGTGGTTCACCGAAAAGACACTGGAGCCGAAATTCGAAAGCTGCACGGTGGCGCGCACCTCGGCCA
>NZ_RZPI01000710.1:0-2768 GCF_003998715.1 Mesorhizobium sp. M7A.F.Ca.CA.002.15.2.1 | reverse complement strand
GTATGGCTCATATTGATGCGGAACACATCGGCGCCCGCTTCGAACAGTTTCTTCAGCATCTCCTCCGAGGAGGAGGCAGGACCGATGGTGGCTAGGATCTTGACCTTGCGGCTACGTCTCATTGACTGTTTGTTCCCGGGGTGGCTGGAGCGCCTCCCGTTGTGGACTCATCGGTCAGCTGGACCATCCAGCTTGCCTGTTCGCCCGTGTCATATTCCTGGAATCCGGCGCGCTGAAAGCCCCGGGCGACGCAGTCGGTTACGCCTGCGATCTTGAACTCTTTTTCAGCCACGCACATGTTGATCGGGCCGTCCCAGCGTCCACCGCGTTCGGCGTCTTCTGCATAAAGATAGTAAAACCTTGATGACAGCGGCCCTTCGATCAGCGTCTTGCAGCTCGATCCCTCGATGTGCCACCAGCCTTCAGTGATCCAGCCGGCCTTGGCGCGATAGCCGATGCCGACACCAACCAGGTTCTGCGTGGCGTTGCAGACGCGGAAATCGGCACGCGCCGGCGAAGCCACGACCATGGCCGGCAGGCCGATGGCAAGAGTGAGGAGCGGCATGGCAAAGGCAGAGCGCATGCGCTGCCCGCCGGCGGAACTCATCCGAAAACCCCTCAAAAACCACATCAGCATCTCTCTGCGCCCCTTTTCGGAAAAGTCCGGGCGCATGTCAACGCACCGTTTTGTCCAATTCCAATCGATTTAGAAAGGCTCCGGCGCACAATTCGCCGACTTGTGCCAGATTTCCCGGGAAACCTTGGCCAAACAACGGCATTGCGCAAGCGTCGTCTTCGTGGAATGACGATAGCATCCTCCCCGGAAGCCAGCGAACAGACCATTTCCCGCCAATGACCCGATCCACAGTTTTCGCGCCTTTCGACATCATCGAGGGCGACCGCAAGCGAGGCATCGTGCTGTTGGGCGATCATGCCCGTCGCGACCTGCCCGACGACTATGGCAGCCTCGGCCTGCCCTCAGCGGAGTTCGACCGCCACATCGCCTATGACATCGGCGTCGAGGGCGTGACGCGCGAACTGGCTGCCCTGCTGGGCGTGCCAGCGGTGCTCGCCAATTTTTCGCGGCTGCTGATCGATCCCAATCGCGGCGAAGACGACCCGACGCTCATTCGCCAGCTTTATGACGGCACGGTCGTACCTGGGAACTACCCCATCGCTGCCGAGGAGCGCGAGAGGCGGCTCGACGGGTTCTACCGGCCCTATCACGACGCCGTCAGCGCCATGATCGCCTCGGTCGCACAGGCTTCCGCCCAGGCGCCCTTCATCTTCTCGGTGCATTCCTTCACCCCGGCCATGCAAGGAATCCAGCGTCCTTGGCACGTCGGCATCCTGTGGGACCTCGACGACCGCGTGGCGCGGCCGTTGATAGACATGCTGGCGCAGGACAGGAACCTCGTCGTCGGCGACAACGAACCCTATGACGGCGCGCTGCGCGGCGACACCATGTACAAGCACGCCATCGTCAACGGCTTCGCCCATGCGCTGATCGAGATCCGACAGGATTTGATATCGGACCAGAAGGGCGCGCTCGCCTGGGCCGAACGGCTGGCGCCGATCGTTGACGCCATCGACCGCCGTCCCGATATACATGTGGTGAAGATGTTCGGCTCGCGCACCGGGCCGCTATGACGGAGGTTTCGATGACCGAACTCAGCGACGAGCAGCAACGCGATTTCGAGGCGGCCGCCTTCCGCCGGCTGGTCGAGCATCTGCGCGAACGCAACGACGTGCAGAACATCGACCTGATGAACCTCGCCGGCTTCTGCCGCAACTGCCTGTCGAACTGGTATCGCGAGGCGGCCAATGCCGAGGGCGTCGGTCTCACCAAGGATCAGTCGCGCGAGATCGTCTACGGCATGCCTTATGCGCAATGGCAGGCGCTCAACCAGACCGAGGCCTCCGACGCCAAGAAGGCCGAATTCGAGGCAAGGCGCCACAAGGACCATTAAGGCCGGCGATCACTCAAGGCTGTGTTTGGCTCAAAAAATGCTTCCCGAAAGAGCCTTGACTGAAAATTGAATCGATCTAATTTGCCGCGCGAAGCCATTTCTTGCGGGATTCGCCTCATGAACGCGTCAACTGCCAAGCTGACTGCCATTCGCGGCCGATGGGCGCTCGCGGCCATTTTCCTCGCCAACGGCTTCCTGACGGGCAGCTGGGCGCCGCAGATTCCGGTGTTCCTGACCCGGCTGGAGATTTCGAAGTTCACGCTCGGTCTGCTGATTCTGTTGTTTGGGGTCGGCGCCGTCGTCGCGATGACCTGGTGTGGCCATTTGATCTCCAGACATGGTTCGCGCACCGTACTGCGTTGGTTCGCCCTGTGCGGCAGCCTCGGTCTCATGGTCGTGGCGCTGGCGCCCGACGTACCCTTGGCGGCCGTTGCCATGATCATCTTCGGCGGCTCGATCGGTGGCATGGACGTTGCGATGAATGCCAACGCCGTGGTGGTCGAACGGCGGCTCTCCCGCGCCGTCATGTCGTCTTCGCACGGCTTCTGGAGTCTCGGCGGTTTTGCCGGTGGCGGCCTCGGCGGCTTTGCCATCCAGCATTACGGCCACCTCGTCCACGCGGCGGCAGTAACGGCGTTTGCCTTCGCGGTGATCGCGGTGGCCGTTCGCTATCTCCTCGCCGAAGACAGACCGCAGGCGGCCGAGCACCACAAATTCGCACTGCCGGCAAACCCGCTGGTTTATCTGATCGGGCTGATGGCGTTACTGGCGATGATCTCCGAGGGCGCGGTGCTCGAC
>NZ_RZPI01000070.1:0-12995 GCF_003998715.1 Mesorhizobium sp. M7A.F.Ca.CA.002.15.2.1 | reverse complement strand
GGCGTCGTCGGCCCGAAGACCGGTATCGTGCTGCAGAACCGTGGTTCGAGCTTCCGCCTCGACCCGGCGCATCCGAACGCGATCGCGCCGGGCAAGCGGCCGATGCACACGATCATGCCGGGCATGGCGACGAAGAACGGCCGCGTGGTGATGCCGTTCGGCGTCATGGGCGGCGGTTACCAGCCGTTTGGCCATGTCCACCTGCTCACCAACATGATCGATTTCGGCATGGACCCGCAGCAGGCACTGGATGCGCCGAGGGTGTTTTACAACGATGACACAGTGGAAGCCGAGCGTGGCGTTCCCACTGATGCAACCGAGGGCCTGCGCCGGCGCGGCCACCGCATCGCCGAACCGCATCATCCGCTTGGCGGGGGGCAGGTGGTGCTGATCGACTGGGAGAAGGGGACGCTGACCGGCGCTTCCGATCCGCGCAAGGATGGTTTGGCGCTTGGCTATTGAGGTGATCCGTTGTCCAATGGCGCCCATATCGAGGCAAGCCCGTCAGAAGGGCTCTCGCCAGTAATCGTTCGAAATCCAGCCGGTGATCATGACCCAAACTGAAACCCACGCAGATCTCTCCCGCCGTCTCGCCGCCGGCGCCGACGACGCCCCCGCCATTCTGGCGCCCGACAGGGCAACGCTCAGCCATGGCGGATTGCGCAGCATGATCGCCGACACGGCAAAACAGCTGCATGCGCGCGGCATCGGCCGCGGCGACAGGGTGGCGATCGTGCTGCCGAACGGGCCCGAGATGGCCACCGCCTTCGTCGCCGTGGCGGCCGCCGCCTCTACGGCGCCGCTCAACCCCGCCTACCGGGCCGACGAGCTCGATTTCTACCTGACCGACATCGGCGCCAAGGCGATCCTCGTCGCGGAGGGTGAGACCGGCCCCGCGGTGACGGTGGCCGAACGCCTCGGCATCGGCGTGCTGCGGCTCGTCGTGCAGCCCGGCACACCGGCCGGCAGTTTTGCTATCGAGGGCGCGGCGATCGGACCGAAGGCCGCGCCCGACATGGCGCAAGACAGCGACATTGCGCTGCTGCTGCATACCTCCGGCACGACATCGCGTCCAAAACTGGTGCCGCTCAGCCATGCCAACATCGCGGCCTCGGCAGCTCATATCGGCGGCACGCTTGGCCTGACGGCCGATGACCGTTGCCTCAATATCATGCCGCTGTTCCACATTCACGGCCTGATCGCGGCCGTGCTGTCGTCGCTGGCTGCCGGCGGCAGCATCTACTGCACGCCGGGTTTCAACGCGCTGCGCTTCTTCCAGTGGCTGAGCGAGGCGCAGCCGAGCTGGTACACGGCGGTGCCGACCATGCATCAGGCGATCCTGGCCCGCGCGGCACGCAACACCGAGGCGCTGGCGGCGGCGCGCCTGCGCTTCATCCGCTCGTCCTCGGCGTCGCTGCCGGCGCAGGTAATGACTGAGCTGGAAGCGACCTTCGGCTGCCCAGTGATCGAATCCTACGGGATGACCGAGGCGGCTCACCAGATGGCCTCGAACCGGCTGCCGCCGGGCCAGCGCAAGCCCGGCAGCGTTGGTGCCTCCGCCGGGCCGGAGGTGGCTGTGATGGCGCCCGACGGGCGGCTGCTCGATGCAGGCGAGTCCGGCGAGATCGTCATCCGCGGGCCCAATGTCACGACGGGCTACGAAAAGAACCCGGATGCCAACGCCACGGCTTTCGCGCATGGCTGGTTCCACACCGGCGACCAGGGCGTGCTGGACGGGGACGGCTATCTCAGGGTCACCGGTCGGCTCAAGGAGATCATCAATCGCGGCGGCGAAAAGATCTCGCCACTCGAGGTCGACGATGTGCTGATGGACCATCCGGCGGTGGCACAGGTCGTCACCTTCGCCATGCCGCATGACAAGCTTGGCGAGGAGGTGGCGGCGGCGGTTGTGCTGCGCGAAGGCATCAGCGCCGCTGAGAGCGACATCCGCACCTATGCCGCGACGCGGCTTGCCGACTTCAAAGTGCCGCGCAAGATCCTGATCCTGGACGAGATCCCCAAGGGCGCGACCGGCAAATTGCAGCGCATCGGCCTTGCCGCCAAACTCGGGCTTTGACGATGAAGATCACCATCTTCGGCGCCGGTGCGATCGGCGGCTATCTCGCTGCCAAGCTTGCCGCCGCCGGCCGCACCGATCTCTCGATCGTCGCGCGCGGCGCCCATCTGGAAGCGATCAAGGCAGATGGCCTGCGCCTGATCGAGGATGGCCAGGAGACGTCCGTCCCCGTCCGGGCCGCCGCCAAGGCCGAGGAACTTGGCGTGCAGGATTATGTCGTGCTGGCGCTGAAGGCCCATTCCCTCACCCCGGCGCTCGACCAGATCGCACCGCTGCTTGGGGACCACACATCAGTCGTCACCATGCAGAACGGCGTGCCGTGGTGGTATTTCCACGGCGTCGGCGGGCCGCTCGAAGGCACCAGGCTGAACGCGGTCGATCCCGGCGGCGCGATCTGGCAGCGGATTGGACCGGACCGCGTCATCGGCTCGGTCGTCTATCCCGCGGTCGAGGTCGATGCGCCGGGGCTCATCCGCCATGTCGAGGGCAAACGCTTCTCGCTCGGCGAACCCTCGGGCGAGCGCAGCGAACGGGTCACGCTTCTGGCCGAGGAGATGGTCAAGGGCGGCTTGCAGGCGCCGGTGCGCGAAGACATCCGCAGCGAGATCTGGGTAAAACTGTGGGGCAATCTTTCGTTCAACCCGATCTCGGCGCTGACCGGCAGCACGCTTGCCGCGATCGTTGCCGACGAGGGCACCCGCACGCTCGCCCGCACCATGATGCTGGAGGCGCAGGCGATCGGCGAAAGCCTCGGCGTGCGTTTTCCCATCGCGGTCGACCGGCGCATCAAGGGCGCCGGCGATGTCGGCGAGCACAAGACCTCGATGCTGCAGGACCTGGAGCGTGGCCGGCCGATGGAGATCGACGCGCTGGTGAGCGCGGTGCAGGAACTTGGCAGGCTAACGGACAAGCCGACCCCGACCATCGATGCCGTGCTGGCGCTGGTGCGGCGGCTGGCGGTGGAACGCGGGTGTTATGGATAATGGGCTCGGGGTTGATCAGCACCGTGGCGAGGGCGCGACGATCCAGGCCTTGAAGCGCCTTGGCCTCATCTCCCAGCTTGACCAGGGTTAGCAGCATGCTGAACGCCATTCACCACGTCGCGCTCATCTGCACCGACTACGACCGGTCGCGACGGTTCTACGTCGAACTCCTCGGCCTCGATCTGATCCGGGAGGTTTATCGGGAGGAGCGGCAGTCATGGAAGGCGGATCTGCGGATCGGGTCGGCCCAACTGGAATTGTTCTCCTTCCCTGCACCGGCGACGCGGCCGTCCCACCCAGAGGCTACAGGCCTGAGACATCTGGCATTCGCGGTGGCTAATCTTGATCCCGTGATTATCCGCCTGGAAGCCGCAGGCGTTGCCGTCGAGCCAATCCGGATCGATCCATACACAGACCAACGGTTTACCTTTTTCAGGGACCCGGATGGATTGCCGCTGGAACTCTACGAAGCCCCATAAGGAACGGTTCGATTTCACGATGGGCGCTTTGTACTGACGGTCTCGGTATCGGCGGACCGCGAATCTGTGCTAAGCGCCGCCCAACTAACCAAAGGACGACACCAATGAGCGAACTGACCGTGGCCGAGGCGACCGAGAGCATCTATGCCTCGCTCCGGGCGGACAATGCCGACATCGACACACATATCGCGGCGCTTAAGGCGGCGCTGACGCGAGAGGGGATCAAACAGGCGGTGTTCGATCCGACCAAGCTGGCGCAGAACAACCGCTCGGGCCGCAAGTTGATGCAGGCTTATTTTCGGCAACGCGGCGTGAGCGTGAAGTTTTCGGACCAGTAGAACCGCGCGCGATCTCAACCGTGTGATTGGTTGGTTTCGGACGCATGTTCTCCGACGCTCCGGGCCCTCCCATTTGACCGACTCAATAACAGCGATCTGCGGCCGCAAGGGCTTCGGCACGGTGAGCTTGGTCCAGTGCGCCAATCCGTCGGACCGACGCATAGAACCTGACATAGTCGCCCGAGCACAGATCGAACAGGCGCAGAAACGCGGTCACCCGATCGCTATAGACGGAAGTCGCGGCGAGCTTTGCATTGTTGATCGGGGAAGCGAACCAGGCATCGTATCCCCGGTATCGGCCCCAGCGCCTGTCGCGCATGTGTCGGTAGCGCATCCGCAGCCGTTCAATCGCCGCCGTCTTTGCGGCCAGTTTTTGCTCCGAGGTTCCGGCGTTGGAATAGACTTTTGCCAACTCGTCCCGTGTTTGCGACACCAGCGCAAGAAATTCAGCTTTGCGCCTCCGGGCGGCTTCGTAACGGCGCAATGCGGCGGTATCGCCAGCCGCGCGCAGCCATTTTCTCACGCCGGTCGTTTCGACGGCGACAGCGAACGACTCGTTGAATGCGGAATCGTCGTGCACGTAGACGCGCTGGTGGGCCAGTTCATGGAACACCAGCCCTGCAAGATAGGTTTTATCCTCGCTGAACATCGTGCTCAGCAGCGGGTCACTCGACCAGCCAAGCGTGGAATATGCGGTGATGCCCGTCACATAGACATCCATGCCCTGTCCTTGAAGTTCGGCAGCGGTTTCAATTGCGGACTTCCTGGAGAAATATCCCCGGTAGGGCACGCAGCCGAAAACGGGAAAACACCATGTTCGCGGCGTCAGCGAGAATGCCGGCGCGGCGAAGACGGCCCATGTCACCGAATCCCGGCCGATATCGACATAGCTGCGGTAGCTGCTGTTGTCGGGCAGCGCCAGTTCATCCGTTGCGAACTGTCGTATGGCGCTCGCCGATGCCATTCGAGCGCGCAATGCCTTCGGCGTCGAAGGGTCCTCGATCAGTTTTCCGACATCCTGGCGCGCCGTCATGATCCGCAGATGACCCTGCACGGATTGCGCGTAATAGGAAACACTGGTGCAGCCGGTCGCGCCAGACACCACGATCATAACGGCAACCAATCGAAAGAATGCGCGCATCACGATTTGCCCACAGCAGTGCTCCCGTACCGATCGGGCGATTGTCGCGATTGCCCCAGGTCCCAAGCAGCCGCATCGATTTGATCGAGGTCTATAGCTTTCTAAAGAATCCGGACAGAATATTCGGACCCACTTCGCCAGGGCGCAGTCTGATCCCGTCCTCGAAGCAGTTCAGCGTCATGCATTCGAAGCCGCTGCGTGCGAGGAATGCCACCAGCGAGTCACGATCGAAGTGGTGGAGGTGCTCGTCGGGAAGACGCATACGCCACGTCCGGAACCAGGCGTCGCCGTCGGCGCCGAGCTCGCGCCAGCGGCAATAAGGGACGGCGACGGCCAGGTAGCGGGCCTTAAGCCGGGCGAGGAAACCCAGATCCGGGATATGCTCAAGCACATCGAACATGGCGACGAGATCCCACGAGCTGGAGAGCGCCTCATCCCAATCGACGAAGCGGACGCCCTTGGGCAGCGGAAACCTGGTTATGTCGCAGCCGGCGCAGTCGGCGACCCCGGTTATTTTCGCGGCTTCGATGAATGTGCCGGTGCCATATCCAATCTCCAGCACGGACCGGGGGATCTCGCCAGTGATCCCCAGCACCCAGCCGAGTCGCTGATATCCGAGCTTGATGGTCCGGTCACTCAGGTCCTCGTAATAGGAAATGTACTGCTTGTCATACTTGATCGGTTTGGAGTCGACCTGGTGGATCACGCCAAACCCGTCCACCGCGTAGTTGTCCAACATTGGCGTGCGGCCCCCCAGGTTCCGAGTTCCTTACCGGCAGAACTAGGACGCAACCGGACAATCGAGCGGTCAGGTATTCAGCCGCCAGCTTGAACTGCTCAGTCCTTGCCCGCCCGCTTGAAAATCCGCGCATAAAATTCGCCGACGATGCCGCGCCGGAAGATCAGCACGCACACCATGAAGATGAGGCCGGTGGCGATGGTCACCGGAAAGCCGGAAGTGGCAAGCGTGTTTTCCAGGCCAATGACAAGGCTGGCGCCGATGATCGGCCCGACCATGGTGCCGATGCCGCCGAGAAGCGTCATCAGGATCACTTCGCCCGACATCTGCCAGGTGACGTCGGTGAGCGTGGCGAACTGGAAAACGATCGCCTTGAGCGAGCCGGCCAGCCCGGCCAGGGCCGCCGACATGACGAAGGCGCCCAGCTTGTAGTTGGCGACGGAATAGCCCAGCGAAATGGCGCGGTTCTCGTTCTCGCGGATCGAGCGCAGGATCATGCCGAACGGCGAGTTGACGATGCGCCAGATGGCGAAGACGCCGATCAGGAACACCGCCAGCACGAAGTAATACATGTTCAGCGAGACGTTCAGGTCGAGGACGCCAAGCAGCATGCCGCGCGGCACGCCCTGAATGCCGTCCTCGCCTTGCGTGAAGGGCGACTGCACACAGAAGAAGAAGAACATCTGCGACAGCGCCAGCGTGATCATGGCGAAATAGATGCCTTGCCGGCGAATGGCGAAAAAGCCCATGACAAGGCCGAGCAAGGCCGCACCCGCCATGCCGAGCAGAATGCCGGCTTCCGGCGGCCAGCCCCAGACCTTGACGGCATGCGCGGTGAAGTAGGCGGCGCCGCCGAAGAAGGTGGCGTGGCCGAACGATAAGAGCCCGGTATAGCCGAGCAGAAGATTGAACGCGCAGGCAAACAGCGCGAAACACAGCATCTTCATCAGGAAGATCGGATAGATCAGGAAAGGCGCTACCAGCAGCGCCAGGATGCCGAGCCCGACCAGCATCCATTCCAGCCGTGCCGAGGTTTTGGCCGATGCCTCGCGAAGCGTCAGTTCGGTCATGTCAGATGTCCCTTCCGACATGTCAAGCGTCCCTTCCGAACAGGCCAGCCGGCCGGACCAGAAGCACGATGGCCATGATGACGAAGACCACGAGATTGGAGGCCTCGGGGTAGAAGACCTTGGTCAGGCCCTCGGCGAGGCCAAGCATGTAGCCGGTGACGATCGCACCGAGGATCGATCCCATGCCGCCGACCACCACCACCGCGAAGACGACGATGATGAGGTCCGATCCCATAAGCGGGCTCACCTGATAGATCGGTGCTGCCAGAATGCCGGCAAGCCCGGCCAGCGCGGAGCCAAGGCCGTAGGTGAGGGTCAGCAGCAACGGCACGTTGACGCCGAAAGCCTGGACGAGACGGGGATTCTCGGTTGCCGCGCGCAGATAGGATCCAAGCCTGGTCTTCTCGATCAGCGCCCAGGTGCCGAAGCAGACGATCAGCGAGGCGACCACGACCCAGCCGCGATAGTTGGGCAGGAACATGAAGCCGAGATTGGTGCCGCCGGCAAGCAGCGGCGGCACGGCGTAGGGGTTTCCCGAGACGCCGTAATAATAGCGGAAGATGCCTTCGAGTACGAGCGCGAGGCCGAAGGTGAAGAGCAGCCCGTAGAGCGGATCGAGATCGTACAGCCTCGACAGCGCCAGGCGCTCGACCACGACGCCGAAGATGCCAACTATCAGCGGCACAAGGATCAAAGCGGGCCAATAGCCGATGCCGAGATGGGTGAGAAGCAGGTAGCCGACGAAGGCGCCGAACATATACTGGGCGCCATGGGCGAAATTGATGACGCGCAGCAAGCCGAATATGACAGCCAGGCCCAGGCTCAGCATGGCGTAGAACGAGCCGTTGATCAGGCCGACCAGCAACTGGCCGAGGAAGGCCTGAACCGGGATTCCGAAGATCATCGTCATGGCGCCATCATACACCCAGGACTTCGTGGAGCTGCGCCATGCGGTCCGGCAGTTCGCCGACCGGAAACCCCGCCACCACCTTGCCGTGCTCCATCAGATAGAAACGGTCGGCGACACGACTGGCGAAGCGAAAGTTCTGCTCGACCAGCAGGATCGTCATGCCGCGCTTTTTCAACGTCGCCAGCAACGCGCCGATGCGCTGCACGATGACGGGAGCGAGCCCCTCCGTCGGTTCGTCGAGGAGCAGCATCTTCACGCCGGTTCGCAGCATGCGCGCGATCGCCAGCATCTGCTGTTCGCCGCCCGACAGCCTGGTGCCGGGACTGTTGCGCCGCTCCTTCAGATTGGGGAACAGATCGAATATCTCCTCGACGCTCATGCCGCCCTGCGCGACGACCGGCGGCAGAACCAGATTCTCGTCCACGGTCAGCGTTGCGAAGATGCCGCGCTCCTCCGGCACGAAGCCGATGCCTTGATGGGCGGTGCGGTGCAGCGGCAGCCGCATCAGGTCCTTGCCGTCGAAGGCGATCCGGCCGGTCCGCTTGCGGATCAACCCCATGATGGCGCGCAGCGTCGTCGTCTTGCCGACGCCATTGCGGCCGAGCAGCGTGACCGTCTCGCCGGCAAACACTTCCAGATCGACACCGTGCAGCGCATGGCCCTCGCCATACCAGGCGTTGAGGCCGGTGACGGCAAGCAGAGGTGCGGCACTAGTCATCGGCGGTGCCCATATAGGCGATCTTGACGCGCTCGTCGCGGCTAACGGTGGCGTAGTCGCCAGCGGCCAGCACCTCGCCGCGCTGCATGACCGTTATCCAGTCGCAAAGGTCGGCCACCACGGTCAGATTGTGCTCGACCATCAGCACGGCGCGATCCCTGGCAACCGAACGGATGAGGCTGGAAACCGTGGCCACGTCCTCATGCCCCATGCCGGCCATCGGCTCGTCCAGCAGCAGCACTTTCGGATCGAGCGCGAGCGTCGTGGCGATCTCCAGCACGCGTTTTCTGCCATAGGAAAGATCGCCGGCGAGCCTGTTCCTGGCGTCGTCGAGACCAACCGAGCGCAGCAATTCCTCGGCGCGCGGGGTCAGCCGGTCGAGCGCCGCGAGCGAGCGCCAGAATTGAACGGCAAGACCACCCGGCCGCTGCAGCGCGACGCGAACATTGTCGAGCACGCTGAGGTGCGGAAAAATCGCCGATATCTGGAACGAGCGCACCAGCCCCATCCGCGCAACCCTGGCCGGCGAGGTGCGGGTGATGTCGTGGCCAAGCAGCTCGATCCTGCCGCTGGTCGGCGCCAGGAACTTGGTGAGCAGGTTGAAGACGGTCGTCTTGCCGGCGCCGTTGGGTCCGATCAGGGCATGGATGTTGCCATGGCGGACATCGATATCGACGTTTTTGACGGCGATGAAGCCGGCAAAGTCGCGTCGCAACCCGCGGGCGGAAAGCACAACCCGCGGCTCGTTCGCGTCCAGGTCAGTCGGCGCCATCGGCCGCGCCGATCACTGGCCGGCCGTCGGACAGCCGCTTTCCTTCTCGCTGAGGAAGGCCTCGTTGCCTGGAATGGTGGCGAGATATTTGTAGTAGTCCCAATCCTTGGTGCTCTCGGCTGGCGACTTGACCTGGTAGAGGTACATGTCGTGAACCATGTTGCCGTCCGCCTGCACCTTGCCGTTGGTTATCACCGCGTCGTCCACAGGCATCGAATGCAGCTGCTTGGCGACGGCTTCGGTCTCGTCCGTGCCGGCTTTGTCGATCGCCTTCAAATACTGCGTCACCGCCGAATAGGTCGCGGCCTGGATCATGTTCGGCATGCGGTTGGTGCGCTTGAAAAAGCGCTGCCCGAATTCGCGGCTCTTGTCGTCGCGATCCCAGTAATAGCCTTCGGTCAGCACGACGCCCTGCGCCGCTTGAAGGCCAAGCCCATGCACCTCGGCCAGCGTGAACAGGAGTGCGGCAAGACGCTGGCCGCCCTGCACGATACCGAATTCGGCCGCCTGCTTGATGGAGTTGGAGGTATCGAGGCCGGCATTGGCCAGGCCGATGACCTTGGCGCCCGACGATTGCGCCTGCAGCAGGAAGGACGAATAATCGGTCGATCCCAGGGGATAACGCACCTCGCCCAGCACCTTGCCGCCATGGCTTTCGACGAACTTGGTGGTCTGATCCTTCAGCGAGTAGCCGAATGCATAGTCGACGGTGACGAAGAACCAGCTGTCGCCGCCCTGCTGCACGAGAGAGCCGCCGGTACCCACCGCCTGCGAGTGAGTGTCATAGGCCCAGTGGAAGCCGTAGGGCGAGCACTGTTTGCCGGTCAGCTCCGTGGTCGCCGCGCCGGTGACGATGTCGATCTTCTTCTTTTCCTTGGAAATCCCCTGGACGGCGAGCGCTACCGAAGAGGTCGTCAGTTCCATGATGGCATCGACTTGCTCGGTGTCGTACCACTGCCGGGCGATGTTGGAGGCGATATCCGGCTTGTTCTGGTGGTCGGCGCTGATGATTTCTATCGGCGCTCCCTGCACCTTGCCGCCGAAATCCTCAACGGCCATCTTGGCCGCCTCGACCGACCACTTGCCGCCGAAGTCGGCGTAGACGCCCGACTGGTCGTTGAGGATGCCGATCTTGACCTTGCCGTCGGAAATTTCGGCGGCCGAAGCGGGGATCGCGGATGCGGCGAGAAGTGCCGCGGAAACGAAAAGGCTTACCTTCATGGTTGACTTCCTCCCATAGCGATGAATCCGACCGACCCTCCTACGATCGATCATCGCAATGGTATTGAACATGAGGAAGATAGGGACAGAGGGCAAGAGGCCGTTAGGGATTTAGTGTTCGAAGCGATACGGTTTGGCGGCGCAACGCGAGCCTTGGGCGAGAGATAGAGACACAAACATGTGAACCGCCCGGCGGCAGTGCCGGCTCAGCCCTCGGCGGCGACGAGGTGGCCGTTGCCGACATCCCTCAGCGCCAGTTTCAGCGGCGCCTCGCCGATCCTGCGGGTGGCGCTCGGGATTTCCTGGTCGAGGCGCGCGAAGCGGCTTCTGCGCTGCGCGGGATCGGGCACGGGCACGGCTTCGATCAGGCGCCTGGTGTAGGGATGGCGCGGGTTGGAAAAGACCTGGTCGCGGGTGCCCATCTCGACGATCTGGCCGAGATACATGACGGCGACGCGGTCGGAGATGTTCTCGACCACCGCCATGTCATGCGAGATGAAGAGATAGGCGACGCCGAATTCGCGCTGCAATTCCTTCAACAGATCGAGCACGCGCGCCTGCACCGAGACGTCGAGCGCCGAGACGCTTTCGTCGGCGATGATCAGCTTCGGCCGCAGTGCAAGCGCGCGGGCAATGCAGACGCGCTGGCGCTGGCCGCCGGAGAATTCATGCGGATAGAGTTCCATCTGGTCGGCCGACAGGCCGACGCGCTCGAACAGCGCTGCGACACGCTCGCTGCGCTCTTCCTTCGAGGCGATACCGTGGATCAGCAGCGGCTCGGCGACGAGGTCGCCGACACGCATGCGTGGGTCCAACGAGGCATAGGGGTCCTGGAAAATCATCTGCACGTCGCGGCGCACCGCCTTGCGCTCGTCGCGGCCGAGGCCGGACAGATTGCGGCCGCCAATGGCGATGTCGCCGCTGTAGGGCACCAGTCCGGCCAGCGCCTTGGCGGTGGTCGACTTGCCACAACCGGATTCGCCGACCAGCGCCAGCGTCTCGTTGGGCGCGATCGAGAAGCTGACGCCTTCGACGGCGTGGACGCAACGAGTGACCCGGCCGAAGAAGCCGCCATGCAGGTCGAAACGGACATGCAGGTCCTTGACGTCAGCGACATTGGCCGGCGTTGCCGTCTCGGCACTCCTGGATTCCTGGCGACCGATACCGCTGCCGATGCGCGGCACGGCGGCCAGCAGCTCGCGCGTGTAGCCGGCTTGCGGCCTGGCGAAAATGTCAGCGGTTTTTCCCTCTTCGACCATGCGGCCATGCCGCATGATGATGACGCGGTCGGCCATTTCGGCGACGACGCCCATGTCATGAGTGATGAGGATGACGCTGGTGCCATGCTGGCGCTGCAGATCGCGCAAAAGTTCCAGCACCTCGCCTTGCACGGTGACGTCGAGCGCCGTCGTCGGCTCGTCGGCGATCAGCACGTCCGGCTCGAGCGCCAGCGCCATGGCGATCATCACCCGCTGGCGCATGCCGCCGGACAGTTCGTGCGGAAACTGCTTTAGCCGGCTTTCGGCTTCCGAAATGCGCACCGCCTTCAGCGCCTCGATGGCACGCTGGCGAGCCTCGCTCTGCGACAGGGAGGTATGCGCCTCGATGGATTCGGTGAGCTGCCGGCCGATCGACAGCACCGGGTTGAGTGAGGTCATCGGCTCCTGGAAGATCATGGCGATGCGGTTGCCGCGAATGCGCCGCATCCGGCGCTCGTCCAGAATCGTCAGATCTGTATCGCCGAGATGGACCTTGCCGGATGAAATCCTGGCGGCAGGCTGCGGCAGAAGCTGCATGATGGCCAGAGCGGTCATCGATTTGCCGGAGCCGGATTCACCGGCAATGCACAGCGTCTCGCCACGAGACAACGTCAGCGACAGGTCGGAGACGACCTCGCGCTCGCCCTCCTCGCCGCGCACGCTGACGGAGAGGTTGGCGATGTCGAGTATGGGTTCGCTGGCGGTGATCATTGCGCGCGTGACCCGGAGAGGGATTTACTCCGGCACCCCCCCCTCCTCATTCAAACACGCAGCGCGGAAAGTAGAACGACACCACCCAGTTCGGCATGTCAACGATCTCGCTGATGCGGAGATCGCCGCAGACCGAGGCCAGCATATAGGCCTCGACTGGGTCGATGTGATAACGACCGGCGAGCAGGTCGACCATCTGCGCAACCGCTTCCCTGGCGCCGGTCATCAGGTCCGGACCGATGCCGGTCGTCACCTCATAGCCCTTGGCGTCGAGATGGCGCGTCACCGGGCCTGGCGTGGTGAAGCGCGGCGTCTTCAGCCTGGCATCCTTGACCAGGTCGAGCTTGAGCACGACGTCCATCGGACTTTCGATCGCCGTGCCGCAGACCTCGCCGTCACCTTGCGCGGCATGGGTGTCGCCGACCGAAAACAGCGCGCCCGCCACTTCCACCGGCAGATAGAGCGTGGTGCCGGCGGCGAGATCGCGGATGTCGAGATTGCCGCCGACGCGCCTTGGCGGCACCACCGAGTGGTGGCCCTTTTCCGCCAGCGCGTTGCCTATGGTGCCGGCGAAGGG
>NZ_RZPI01000709.1:0-2782 GCF_003998715.1 Mesorhizobium sp. M7A.F.Ca.CA.002.15.2.1 | reverse complement strand
CGCCTGATCCGTTTACGCTTGCGTCAGCGGATACTGCTCTTTCAGCGTCTTCAGCACCTGGTCGCCCGGCATCGGCGCGCCGAACATGAAGCTCTGGACATATTCGCAGCCCATCTGGCGCAGTTCCAGCGCGTCGCTCTCGTCCGAAATGCCCTCGGCGACGACGGACAGGCCGAGTTCATGCGCCATGTTGACCATCGATTTCAGCAGCACCGCGCGCTTGGGCGTGTTGTCGTCGACGAAGCTCTTGTCGATCTTGATGGTGTCGAAGGGGAAACGCGTCAGATAGGCCAATGACGAATAGCCGGTGCCGAAATCGTCCAGCGACAGGCCGATGCCGAGCTGCTTCAGCTTGGTCAGCACATGGGCGGTCTGCTCGGGATTGTCCATGACAAGCGATTCGGTGAGTTCGAGCCGGAAGCAGCGCGGCTTCAGGTTGGCCCGAGCGATGACCGAGCGGACGTCGCTGACCAGGTCGCGGCGGATCAACTGGCGGCTGGACAAATTCACCGAGACCGACAGCGGCGCGTCGCCGATCTGCTTTTGCCAGCTGGCGAGGTCTTCCGCCGCCTGCTGCATGGCAAACAGGCCGAGCTGCACGATCAGGCCGCAGCTTTCGGCGACCGGGATGAAATCCGCCGGCGGGATCATGCCGCGGCGCGGGTGGTCCCAGCGCAGCAGCGCCTCGAAGCCGGCGACGCTGCCGTCCTCGAGCCGGACGATCGGCTGGTAGGCAAGGGTGAATTCGCGCCGCTCGATGGCGCGGCGCAGGTCGGATTCGAACTGCAGCCTGTCGGTGCCGACAGTGCGGAAAGCCGGACGGAACGGCTCGATTCTGTCGCCGCCGAAGCGCTTGGCCTGATGCATGGCAAGCTCGGCATCCTTGACCATGTCCTCGGCCGACATCTGTGGCGAATTCCAGGTGATCAATCCGATCGAGGCGGTCAGCACGATCTCGCGCTTGGCAAAGGTGATCGGATTGTTGATGGCATGCTTGATGGCATCCGCCACGGCGGCGATGCGGGCCGGGTCCTGTTCGGACAACAGCATCAGCGCGAACTGGTCGCCGGCAAAGCGCGACAGCGAGTCCTTCGGCTTGAGCAGCCGGTGCAGGCGGCGCGCGATGGTCAAGAGGATGGTGTCGCCGGCCGAGATGCCGAGCCCGTCGTTGACCTGCTTGAAACGGTCGATGTCGATGACGAAGACGGTCGGGCGCACCTTCTCTTCGGTGCGCGCGATCGAGATGATCGCTTCCAGCCGGTTCATCAAAAGTTCGCGGTTCGGCAGGCCGGTCAGGTTGTCGTGCACGGCATCGTGCAGCAGCCTTTCCTCGGACTTTTTCTGCTCCGTCACGTCGACCATGGTGCCAACGCAGCGGATGACTTCGCCGTCGGATCCGATGACCGGGCGCGCACGCAGCGAGAACCAGTGATAGTGGCCGTCAGCGCCGCGCAGGCGGAAGTTCTGCGACACCCGGCCGCGCCGGTGCTCGAGCACGACGTCGAGCGTCGTGCGGAACGTGTCGCGGTCGTCGGCATGCAGCACCGGCAGCCAGTTACGCGCCGCACCGCCGAGGCTGTTCGGCGCCAGCCCGAGTTGGATGCTGACATCGGGCTTGGTGACGACGCGGTCGCGCAGCACGTCCCAGTCCCACACCGTGTCGCCCGATCCGGCCACGGCAAGCGCCTGCCGCTCCAGGTCGGAGAACAGGCCCTGATGCAGCGCGCCGCCGGCAAAGGCATGCTGCATGACGGTGAAGCCGATCAGCAGGATGATCAGGATCAGCCCGCCGCCCAGGGCCGGCTGGGCGATGTCGTTGTCGAGCATGCCGGTGATCGCCATCCACGACCCGCACAGCCACAACAGCACCATGACCCAACTGGGCACCAGCATGATCGCACGATCATAACCACGAATCCCGAGGAAGATGATCAGGCCAAGCCCCGTCAGTGCGGTGGCGGCGAAGGACAGCCTGGCGATGCCGGCGGCGACCGCGGGATCGACGATCGCAACGCCGGCGATCAGCACCAGCCCGAGGATCCAGACCAGTGCGCCATAACTGAAATGGCCGTGCCATCGGTTGAGGTTGAGATAGGCGAACAGGAACACCACGAAGGTTCCCGCCAGCGCCACCTCCGTTCCCGCCCGCCACATCTGCTCATTGCCGGGCGAGATCTCGATGACCTTGTTGAGGAAGCCGAAATCGACGCAGATATAGGCCAGTACCGCCCAGGCAAGCGCGGCGGTCGCGGGGAACATCGAGGTCCCCTTGACCACGAAAAGGATGGTCAGGAACAGCGCCAGCAGGCCCGCAATGCCGATGACGATGCCGCGAAACAGCGTGTAGGAATTGACCGAGTCCTTGTAGGATTCGGGATCCCAGAGGTAGACCTGCGGCAGCTTCGGCGAGGCCAGTTCGGCGATGAAGGTGATCACCGTGCCGGGGTTCAGCGTCACCCGGAAAACGTCGGCGTCGGGACTGGTCTGGCGGTCGAGCGCGAAGCCTTCGCTGGGCGTGATGGCAGCGATGCGGGTCGAGCCCAGATCCGGCCAGAAGATGCCGGAATTCACCAGGCGGAAATGCGGTGCGACGATCAGCCGGTCGAGCTGCTGGTCGGTGGTGTTGGCGAGCGCGAAGACAGCCCAGTCGCCGGTCGAACGGGCATCATTGGCCTCGACCTCGATGCGCCGCACGATGCCGTCCGGACCCGGCGCGGTCGACACCTGGAAATTCTCGCCCTGGTTGCGGCAGATCTCGACGGCGCCGGAAAGGTCGAGCGCG
>NZ_RZPI01000708.1:0-2783 GCF_003998715.1 Mesorhizobium sp. M7A.F.Ca.CA.002.15.2.1 | reverse complement strand
GCTGCCAGGAGTTGGCAAATGAGCGGCGCGTCGTACCGCATTTCCGGCGCCGGCCGCTTCAGCCAAGCCAAGACCGCGCGTTTCAGCTTCGATGGCCAGTCCTATGCCGGCATCGAGGGCGACACGCTGGCCTCGGCGCTGCTCGCCAATGGCGTCCATCTGGTCGGCCGTTCGTTCAAGTACCACCGTCCGCGCGGCATCCTGTCGGCGGGCGCCGAGGAGCCGAACGCGCTGGTCGAAATCAGGCGCGACGCGGCACGCAAGACGCCGAACGTGCGCGCGACTGTGCAGGAGCTTTATGACGGGCTCGAGGCGCAGTCGCAGAACCGCTGGCCGTCGCTGTCCTTCGACGTCGGTGCGGTCAACGACATCGCGTCGCCGATGTTTTCGGCCGGCTTCTACTACAAGACCTTCATGTGGCCGAAGGCGGCATGGAAGAGCCTGTACGAGCCCAAGATCCGCGCCGCGGCCGGTCTTGGAGTTTCCCCGGACCAGCCCGATCCCGACCATTATTCGTCACGCTATGCGCATTGCGACGTGCTGGTGCTGGGCGGCGGTGCGGCGGGCATCGCTGCGGCATTGGCAGCGGCGGAGACCGGCGTGCGGGTCATCCTCGCCGACGAGCAGGCCGAGTTCGGCGGCAGCCTGCGTTTCGAGAGCGGCGCGAAAATCGACGGCCAGGACGGCTTTGCCTGGGCGCAAGCTGCCGTGGCGAAGCTCGCCGCGATGGACAATGTCCGCGTGCTCCCGCGCACGACGGCGTTTGGCTATTACGCGCAGAATTTCGTCGGCCTGGTCGAGCGTGTCAGCGATCATCTGAAGGCTCCCGGCCACGATCTGGCGCGCGAGCGGCTGTGGCAAGTCAGGGCCAAGCGCGTGGTGCTGGCCTCGGGCGCCATCGAGCGCCACATGGTGTTCGCCGACAACGACCGCCCGGGCATCATGCTGGCGGGTGCCGCGCGCACCTATCTCAACCACTATGGCGTCGCGGTCGGCAGGAATGTCGGCGTCTACACCGCCAATGATTCCGCCTATGCAGCGGCGATCGACCTGAAGAAGGCCGGCGTCAACGTGGCGGCGATCGTCGATCTGCGCGACAATCCGACCGGACCGGTGATCGACGAGGCGAGGGCGCTCGGCATCGAGGTCAATTTCGGCCGCGCGGTGATCCGCGCCGGCGGCAAGCTGCGCGTTTCCTCGATGACGGTGCAGCCGAAGAATGGCGGCGGCGAACGCATCATTCCAGTCGACGCGATCCTGATGTCGGCCGGCTGGACGCCGTCGGTGCATCTGTTCTCGCAGTCGCGCGGCAAGGTCGCCTTCAACGACGAGACCAAGCGCTTCGTGCCGGGCACCTATGCGCAGGATTGTGTCTCTGTCGGCGCCTGCAATGGTACCGACGGCCTATCGGCGACGGTCGACGAGGCCTATGCCGCGGGCGCCAAAGCGGCCAGGGATGCGGGCGCGAAAACCGCCAAGGGTACGAAGCCGAAGGTCGACACCTCGGAGAGCTGGTCGCGCGGCATGCTGGGTGCGGCTCCTGGCGCCGGGCCGGACACCACGGTGAAGGCGTTTGTCGACTTCCAGAACGACGTCACCGCCAAGGATATCCGCCAGGCGGTGCACGAAGGCATGCGCTCGATCGAGCACGTCAAGCGCTTCACCACCAACGGCATGGCCACCGATCAGGGCAAGACCTCCAACATGCACGGCCTGGCGATTGCCGCCGAGATGCTGGGAAAGCCGATCCCGGAGGTCGGCCTGACCACGTTCCGGGCGCCCTATACGCCGGTGACCTTCGGCGCCATCGTCAGCCATGCGCGCGGGCCGCTGTTCGACCCGACGCGTAAAACGGCGATCCATCCCTGGGCCGAGGCGCAAGGCGCGGTGTTCGAGGATGTCGGCCAGTGGAAGCGCGCCTGGTATTTCCCCAAGGCGGGCGAGGACATGCATGCTGCTGTCGACCGCGAATGCGTCGCCGTGCGCAAGACTGCCGGCCTGTTCGATGCCTCGACACTGGGCAAGATCGAAGTGGTCGGGCCGGATGCGGCCAAATTCATGGAGCTGCTCTACACCAACCCTTGGGAGAAGCTGGAACCCGGCCGCTGCCGCTATGGCATCATGCTGCGCGAGGACGGTTTCATCTATGATGACGGCGTCGTCGGCAGGCTGGCGCCCGACCGTTTCCATGTGACGACGACGACCGGCGGCGCGCCGCGTGTCATGAACCACATGGAGGACTATCTCCAGACCGAGTTCCCGCATCTCAATGTCTGGCTGACCTCGATCACCGAACAATGGGCTGTCATCGCCGTGCAGGGACCAAAATCCCGCGACATCATCGCGTCGCTGGTCGAAGGCATCGACATGTCGGACGAGGCGCTGCCGCATATGTCGGTGCGCGAAGGCAAGATCTGCGGCGTGCCGACGAGGTTGTTCCGCATGTCGTTCACCGGCGAGCGGGGCTTCGAGGTCAACGTGCCTGCCGACTATGGCCAGGCGGTCTGGGAAGCGCTTTGGGCCGAAGGCCAGAAGCATGGCGCCGCCGCCTACGGCACCGAGGCGATGCACGTGCTGCGCGCCGAAAAGGGCTACATCATCGTCGGCCAGGACACTGACGGCACGGTGACGCCGAACGATGCCGGTCTCGACTGGGCGGTCGGCAAGAAGAAGACCGACTTCGTCGGTATCAGGGGCATGGCGCGGCCCGACCTGGTCGCCAAGGGCCGCAAGCAACTGGTCGGCTTGAAAACGAAAGACCCAAAGGTGGTGCTGGAGGAAGG
>NZ_RZPI01000707.1:0-2793 GCF_003998715.1 Mesorhizobium sp. M7A.F.Ca.CA.002.15.2.1 | reverse complement strand
CGCCCGAGCACGTCAAGGCGACGCTGGGCGCCGGCCAACTGGCGCGCTTCACCGGGCTGCCTTGGCGGTCCGGCGGCGGCAGTGCGGCCAACATCTCCGACGCACAGGCCGCGCACGAGACGCAGTTCGCGCTGTGGGGCTCGGTGCTGGCCGGGGCGACGATGTGCATCCATGCTGCCGGCTGGCTGGAGGGCGGCCTCAGTGTCTCCTTCGAGAAACTGATCACCGACATCGAGGCGCTGCAGACGGTGGCTGAACTTTGTGCTGCGACGCCCGGCGACACCGACACGATTGGTTTCGAAGCTATCGCCGAGGTGCAGCCGGGCGGGCATTTCTTCTCGGCCGGCCACACCATGGCGCGCTATCGCACCGCCTTCTATGAACCGCTGGTGGCCGACTGGTCGAATTTCGGCAACTGGACGCAAAGCGGCTCGAAGACGGCGAGCGAGCGCGCCACCGGCGTCTGGAGGCGGGTGCTTGCCGATTTCGCGCCGCCGACCTCGGCCGTCGCCACATCAGGCGTGCTGGACGAGTTCATCGCGCGGCGCACGGCAGAGGGCGGAGCAGCGCCGGTGTCTTGAGGCTGGCTCCCGCTGATCGCCCTGGTTGTGGCGTGATCCGGAACCTATAGCGCCTCCCGCGCATTCAAGGCTGCGGCCGGTGCACTGCGCACCGGTGTGCTGTTTGAGGGGAGGACGACATGGGTTTCGACCAGTATCACGAACCGCCTGAAGAACTGTCGCAGGAGGTGCGGACCTTTGCCCGCATGATCACCTCGCTGATCGAGGAGGCGGAAGCGATCAGCTGGTACGAACAGCGCATGTCGGTGGAGAAGGACCCGCAGGCGCGCGCCATCATGAAGAACGCGCAGGGCGAGGAGTTCAAGCATTTCGGCATGGATCTCGAATTCCTGCTGCGCCAGAAGAAGGACTGGCGCGCGGAACTGAAGGAAATCCTGTTCACCACGGGCGACATCGTCAAGGCCGGGGAGCGGGGCGAGAAGAAGGTGGACTAGGGTATGTCGATATTCAGGTGAGGCCGGCCTGCAAACGACGGCTTTCTGCGCTTCCGGTGCTCACGGACCCGAATGTCCGCTCCGCTCCGGTTCTCAAAAGCCATCATTTTCGGCTCGGCCTGACCTGAATCTCAACACACCCTGGCTCAGCGTTTGACAAATTCGCCAGGTCCTGCTGCTGCGATTAATCGCTGTCGCGCGCGACCAGTTCCAGCGGCCAGACCTCGCGGATGATCCGCGGACCCTCCGGGCCGGCGAAGGCGGGAAGCGACGCCAGCAGCATTTCCGCGAGCCGTTGTCCCATCGGCTCCAGCGCCGGGCGGAAGGCGGTCAGGGCTGGCGAGAAATAGCGGCAGAGCGGCGTGTCGACGATGACGGTCACTGCCATGTCGTGACCCGGCCTGATACCCATCTCTGCCAGCGCCTTGCAGCCGCCCAGCGCCATCGCGTCATTGTTGAAGATGATGGCGGTCGGCGGAGCCTTGGAGCGCATCACCTGCGGCGTCACCCCGTAGCCGCCGGCCTCGTTGATGAAGCCGGACGCGATCAGCTCGGGGTCTACCTCGATGCCGTGCCGCCGCAAGGCCTTGCGATAGCCGACCAAAAACAGATAGCCGAAATTAAGGTCGAGCGACGGGCGGACGGCGGCGATGCGGCGGTGGCCGCGCGCCACGAGGCGGTCGACCGCGTCGGCGCCGGCCTTCTCGAAATCGAGGTCGAGGGAAGGGTAGGACTTGGTTCCGGAGCGGCTGCGGCCGAGCGTGGCGAAGGGAAAGCCGGCCTGGGTGAGATAGTCGATGCGTTCATCCTCGCGCCGCGTCCAGGCCAGCAGCACCGCATCGGCGCGGCGCGTCTCGACGACGCGGCGCAGGCGCTCCTGCTGGTAGTCGCCCGGCGCGCCCATGACCACGGTCAGGTCGAGCCCGCTTTCCGCAAGCCTGGCCTGCAGCCCGATCAGGAACGGAATGAAGAACGGCTCGCCATATTGCTGGTCGCCCGGATGCGGCTGCAGCATGAAGGCGATCGAATGGGTGGCGCCTTGCCGCAGACTGCGGCCGGACTGGTTCGGCGAATAGTTGAGCGTCCTGGCCGCCTCGAGCACGCGCTGGCGCGTGTCGGCATTGACGTCGGCGCGGCCGTTCAGCGCCCGCGACACCGTGCCGATCGAAATGTTCAGGTGACGGGCAAGGTCATGAATGCTGGATGCCAAGTGACTGTACTCCCCTTGCTTGGCTAGCACCGGTAGCCGCTCAGGCCAAGGCGACAGGACGATTTTCACGAGCGGCCAATTGACATTCTACGCCTTCGGGTGTGTTCTCGTAAACGTTTACGGAAAAACGTTTACGGTCATGCCGTGGATGCCGTGACGATCGGTCTGGAGGGACCGAGCGGAGGAGGAGCGCCGGATGATCAATGCCGTCCTGGTCGGCTGCGGAGCGATGAGCAAGGCCTGGCTCGATGCCGCGCAGCAAGTCAACGGGCTCGCCATTGTCGGCCTTGTGGATCTCGATGCCGACAGGGCACGGGCGCGGGCGCACGAATACGGCCTCACCAATGCCGTCATCGGCAGCAGCCTCGATGCCGTCCTCGATCAGATCAAACCGCAAGCGGTGTTCGATGTCGTGGTTCCCGCCGCCCGGCGCGCGGTCGCGCTGTCCGCCTTTGCGCACAATTGCCATCTGCTGACGGAAAAGCCGCTCGCCGACAGTCCGGAAAATGCGCGCGCCATCGTCGAGGCCGCGCGCCGCGCCGGGCGCATCCATGCGGTCGTGCAGAAC
>NZ_RZPI01000706.1:0-2793 GCF_003998715.1 Mesorhizobium sp. M7A.F.Ca.CA.002.15.2.1 | reverse complement strand
CCCACCGACGTGCCGGAACTGGCGGAGTTGTGCCGCTCGGCCTTCGAACAGTGGATAGGCCTGCTGCGGGACGCCTTCGTCAGGGCAGGGGTGCCCGCGCGCCGCGCGCATGCATTGGCACTGCTGGTCGAATCGTCACTGGAAGGGCTGATGGTGATCGCCCGCGCCACAAGCGACCGCGCCCCGGTACAGGCCGTGGCCGATGAGGTGGCGGCGTTGATCGAAGCCGCGGTGCTTGATGGAGCAGGCCGCAATCGCGACGCGGCGATTTCCGCGGTCGGGATATCCTCACCGGGGACCTAACGTTGCGACCGCGCCTGATGTGGTCAACGCGGCAAAGACCCAGCGTATTCCAGCCATGCAGCCGAAGGCAGTGGGCTTTTTGCGCAGCTAATCCACAATGTCTTTGCGAGCAGCTGAAGCAAGGAAGGCCGAGCGTGTCTGTCCACGTTCACGCGCCGTCGCATCGATAGCTTCGAGCAGGCCCAGATCGGAAGATACGTTGATCCGCGTCGTTGATCCGCGATCACGGATCAACGGAATGACAGTCGTCATGGCGCCGTCGCGATCCTCCGCCAGTTCGGGATCGCTCATGATGGCATCGAAGTCGCGCGGCGGCGGAACTGGATCGCCATCCCCTTCCAGCATCCGGACATGGCCCGACAGCGCCTCTACGCCGTTGCGTACGGCTTCGTCGATCGTAACTCCGGCCGAGATGCAGCCAGGCATGTCGGGGAAGCTCACACCGTAGATGCTGTCCGGGTCTTTGTGGATGAAGGCAATGTAACGCAAGCTTCTCACTTTTGGTTCAGGAGGCCCGCCTGCTTCAACAAAGCGGACGGTTCCTGTCGGTATATCCCTTACGCGGATGTGGAATTGTAACGCGACCTGTAGACGACAGCCAACACCCGTTCTGACGCGTCCTAAAAGAACGAAAAAGGGCGGCATCGCTGCCGCCCTTTCCGTAAGCTTAGCCAGGTTGGCTGGATTAGAAATCCATGCCGCCCATGCCGCCCATGCCGCCGCCGCCCATGCCGCCAGGCATGCCGCCGCCAGCCGACTCCTTCTTCGGAGCCTCCGCGATCATGGCTTCGGTGGTGACCAGCAGGCCGGCGACCGAGGCCGCGTCCTGGAGAGCGGTGCGAACGACCTTGACCGGATCGACGATACCCATGGCGATCATGTCGCCATAGTCGCCGGTCTGGGCGTTGTAGCCGAAGGTCGCGCCCTTGTTCTCAAGGATCTTGCCGGCAACGATCGATGCTTCCGCACCGGCGTTGGCCGCGATCTGGCGGGCCGGAGCCTGCAGCGCACGACGAACGATGTTGATGCCGGCGGCCTGGTCGGCATTGACGCCGGTGGCCTTGATGTTGGCCGAAGCGCGCAGCAGCGCGACGCCACCACCAGCAACGATGCCTTCTTCGACGGCCGCGCGGGTCGCGTTGAGGGCGTCATCGACGCGGTCCTTCTTTTCCTTGACTTCGACTTCCGTCGCACCGCCGACGCGGATCACCGCAACGCCGCCGGCGAGCTTCGCCAGACGTTCCTGCAGCTTCTCCTTGTCGTAGTCCGAAGTGGTCTCTTCGATCTGCTGCTTGATCTGGGCAACGCGGCCCTGGATCTCGGCCTTCTTGCCGGCGCCGTCGACGATGGTGGTGTTCTCCTTGGAGATCGACACCTTCTTGGCGCGGCCGAGCATGTTGAGGCCGACGTTCTCGAGCTTGATGCCGAGGTCTTCCGAGATGACCTGGCCACCGGTGAGGATGGCGATGTCTTCCAGCATGGCCTTGCGGCGATCACCGAAGCCCGGCGCCTTGACGGCGGCGATCTTCAGGCCGCCACGCAGCTTGTTGACGACCAGCGTGGCCAGAGCCTCGCCTTCGACGTCTTCCGAGATGATGAGCAGCGGCTTCGAGGTCTGCACGACGGCTTCGAGAACCGGCAGCATGGCCTGGAGGTTGGACAGCTTCTTCTCGTGCAGGAGGATGTAGACGTCCTCGAGCTCGGCAACCATCTTGTCGGCGTTGGTGACGAAGTAGGGCGAGAGATAGCCGCGGTCGAACTGCATGCCTTCGACGACTTCGAGTTCGGTCTCGGCGGTCTTGGCTTCCTCAACCGTGATGACGCCTTCGTTGCCGACCTTCTGCATCGCTTCCGCGATCATCTTGCCGACCGAAGCATCGCCGTTGCCGGCGATGGTGCCGACCTGGGCAACCTCTTCGGAGGTCTTGATCTTCTTGGCGTTCTTGATCAGGGTCGCAACGACGTCGGTTACCGCGAGGTCGATGCCGCGCTTCAGGTCCATCGGGTTCATGCCGGCGGCAACGGCCTTGTGGCCTTCCTGGACGATCGACTGCGCCAGAACGGTCGCGGTCGTGGTGCCGTCGCCAGCGATGTCGTTGGTCTTCGAAGCAACTTCGCGGACCATCTGCGCGCCCATGTTTTCGAACTTGTCCTCAAGCTCGATTTCCTTGGCGACGGTGACGCCGTCCTTGGTGATGCGCGGGGCGCCGAACGACTTGTCGATGACCACGTTGCGGCCCTTGGGGCCGAGCGTGACCTTCACCGCGTCAGCGAGGATGTTGACACCGCGCAGCATGCGCTCGCGGGCATCGCGGGAGAATTTTACGTCTTTGGCAGCCATTTTTAGCTCCTGGCAGGGGCTTCAATCGAGCCCGGGAATTCAGTTGACGAAAGGGCCTGATATGAGCCGATGATGCCCATGATGTCGGATTCCTTCATGATCAGAAGGTCTTCGCCATTGAGCTTGACTTCCGTGCCCGACCACTTGCT
>NZ_RZPI01000705.1:0-2794 GCF_003998715.1 Mesorhizobium sp. M7A.F.Ca.CA.002.15.2.1 | reverse complement strand
GTGCAAGGCAAACCGGCGCGGCTGGCATCGTAGAGCGCGTCGATGATGATCGGATCGACGAGGGCGTTCATCTTCATCCAGATGCGCGCCGGTTTGCCTTGCACCGCGTAGGCAATCTCGTCGGCAATGTGCTTCAGGATGCGGCTTCTCAGCGTGAACGGCGAGATCGCCAACCGCATTTCGTCCGTCGGCTCGGCATAGCCGGTGATGAAATTGAACAGCTGGGCGACATCGCGGGCAATCGTCGGATCTGTGGTGAAGAAGGACAGGTCGGTGTAGATGCGTGCGGTGACCGGATGGTAGTTGCCGGTGCCGAGGTGCACGTAATTGCGCAGCTTGCCGTCCTCGCGCCGCACCACCAGCGACATTTTCGCATGTGTCTTCAGTTCGAGAAATCCGAACACCACCTGCACGCCGGCCCGCTCCAGGTCGCGCGCCCAGCGGATGTTGGCTTCCTCGTCGAAACGCGCCTTGAGCTCGACCAGCGCGGTGACCGACTTGCCGGCCTCGGCCGCGTCGACCAGCGCGCGCACGATCGGGCTGTCGTTGGAGGTGCGGTAAAGCGTCTGCTTGATCGCCACCACCTCCGGATCGGCCATTGCCTGGCGCAGGAACTGCACCACCACATCGAAGGATTCGTAAGGGTGATGGACGACGATGTCCTTCTCGCGGATGGCGGCGAAACAATCGCCGCCATGCTCGCGGATGCGCTCGGGAAAACGCGGATTGTAGGGCGTGAATTTCAGGTCGTCGCGGGGAACGGCGACGATCTCGGAAATCTGGCTGAGCGCCAATGGACCGGTCAAGACGCTGATGCGGCTGGACGACACGCCAAGCTCGCCGGCGACGAAATCGCGCAATTCGCCAGGCATCAGCCTGTCGAATTCGATGCGGATCACCGATCCGCGCCGACGCCGCTTCAGCGCCGTTTCGAACAGGCGCACGAGGTCCTCGGACTCCTCCTCGACCTCGATATCGCTGTCACGGATGATGCGGAACGTGCCGGAGCCCTTGACCTCGTAGCCGGGGAAGAGCTTGCCGATATAGAGGCCGACAGCCTCTTCCAGCGGGATGAAGCGGACATGATGCTTGCGGTCCGGCAGACGGATGAAGCGCTTCAGCGCCACCGGCAGGCGCAGCAGCGCGCTCATCTCCTCGCCATTCTTGCGATGGCGCAATTGCAGCGCCATCGAGAAGCCGAGATTGGGGATGAACGGGAACGGATGCGCCGGGTCGATCGACAGCGGGGTCAGCACCGGGAAAACCTGTTCCTGGAAATGGTCTTCCAGCCAGATTTTCTCGTCCTTGGTCAGCGCATCGCGGGTGATGCTCTCGATGCCTTCCTTGTTGAGCAGCACGGTGAGCGCCGAAAGGCTCTTCTGCTGGTCTTCCTGCAGCCGCTCGACCTCACGCAGCAGCTGTTCGAGCTGCTGTTCGGGGGTGCGGCCGTCGGGGCTCTTCAGCGTGATGCCCTCGCGCACCTGGCCGGCAAGACCGGCGACTCGGACCATGAAGAACTCGTCGAGATTGGCGGCCGAGATCGACAGGAAGCGGACGCGCTCCAGCAGCGGATGATTGAGGTTCAGCGACTCCTCGAGAACGCGCCGGTTGAACTGCAGCCAGGAAAACTCGCGGTTGACAAACCGGTCCGGGTTGCCGCCTTCCGGGCGAGCCACCTCGACATCCACGAATTCGTTCTGCACCGGCTTCAGTTCGTTCATGATTCCCGCTCTTCCACACCCGCTCAAGCCGGCTAGCCAGTCACTCTAGCGACCCATGGTCCCTCCCGGAAACCGAAATCGGTTTTCGGGCCATGGGTTAACCGGCTTAACTTATCCTCTGACAGGCTTTTGCGACAGTTTGATTTCATCGAACTTGCAAAGAGGCCTGATATGATCCAGATGCAGACGAGACTGCGTTAAGGAGACGACGATGGCAGGCGGTTCCATTCCCCATTTTCAGAACGATGCGGGCTATCCGGCAATCGACATCGGCGTGAAGGAATTCATGTGCACGGGCGCCAATCCGCCTTTCGACCACCCGCATGTGTTTCTGGACATGGGCGACGACAATGAAAAAGTCTGTCCCTATTGCTCGACGCTCTACCGCTATTCGCCGAAGCTGAAGGCGACGGAAACGCTGCCGGCCGGATGCATCTACATCGAACAGGCCGCCTGAGACTTTCGCGACCAGCCCGATGAACGACACGCGTTCCCGGCAAATTGTCGTCGCCGGGGCCGGTGTCGCCGGATTGACCGCAGCCCTTGCATTCGCCTCGCGCGGCTACGCGGTTCGGGTGTTCGAACAGGCGCAGCGCCTGGAAGCTGCCGGCGCCGGCATCCAGCTCTCTCCAAACGCGACGCGCATCCTTCGCCAGCTTGGCGTGCTCGACCGGCTGCTGCCGGCAGCGGTGCGGCCGCAAGCCGTGGTGTTGAAGAAGGCCGCGACCTTGCGCGAACTGGCGCGCGTGCCGCTGGGGCAAGCCGCCGAAACCCGCTGGCAAGCACCCTATCTCGTCGCGCACAGGGCCGATCTGCAGAGCGCATTGACCGCGCGCGTTGCCGAGGTGCCGGATATCCATCTCACCACCGGCGCGCGCATCGGCGACGTTGCCTCCGGCCCGCATGGCATCACGGCGACGGCCGAGATCGACGGCAAGACCATCGAGGCGGAGGGCTTCCTGCTGGTCGGGGCCGATGGCGTCTGGTCATCGGTGCGCCCACTTGTCGACTCGGCCAAGGGGTCGGCTTCGCCAAGAAACCATTTCTCCGGCGAACTGGCCTGGCGCGCGACC
>NZ_RZPI01000704.1:0-2795 GCF_003998715.1 Mesorhizobium sp. M7A.F.Ca.CA.002.15.2.1 | reverse complement strand
GCCGCGCGCCATCGTCTGCGCGGCGGCATAGAGCATGGCCGGGCCTGGAATGTAGGCGAAGATCGCCGTGGTGGCGAAAAACGCGATGAGCAGTTCGGTCGATGGCATTTTTGGTCCCTCACGATCGTGCTCTGCCCTGTCGATTCAGTCCGCGCGGGATTGCTTTGGACTGACCCGTGCGGACAACCGCAGTAAAAGCGAACATAATTTTCTTGTGAAATGACGGGCTGAACGCGCCAATTCGCGCACCCGGCTCGAAATAGGCCGACGCTTCCAGGATATCATGATTGTACTCATCGACCATGACCCAAAGGGGCATAGGATCGAGGCCCGCACGGTGGCGTTCAATTTCCGGGATGCTGACTGCAACGCGATCACGACCCGGCTGTGTGGAAGTGATTGCAAGTATGAAGAGGTTGGTACCCCCGGCTTTCCCAGGAAGGACAGCCACAAAGGCCACAGGCCGTGACTTCCGGCCTTCGGTCTCGCCGTCTCCGTGTTGGCGATGCCAAAGATATGGATATCGCCAGACGTCCGCAGCAGCGGGTTTAATCACGGTCCAATTCCGCGGCGTACTCCTCGAGCATCTCGACATGTTCGGTCGGGGCGTCCTTCGCAGCGTAGACGCGGCGGCTGTCGTTGCCGAAGCGCGCTTCGTAGGCCTCGATGCTCATCAGGACGTATCTCGGCTTGTTGTGGCGAGTGATGGAGACCGGCTGCTGGCTGGCAGCTGCAAGCACATCTCCAAGATTCTGTTTCAGATCGGTCGACGGATAGTTTTTCATGGGATACCCTGTTTTGTCCATAATAGACAAAATAGACAAAACAGACAAGCGCATAAAATGGCAGGACAGGCGCATGCACCTGGCTTTGTCGACAGCCCGGCTAGCCTCCCCTATAAGGACCGGAATCGCAAGCAACCAGAGGTCCTTCATGATCATCGTCACGGGCGGCGCCGGCATGATCGGCTCCAACATCGTCGCCGCGCTGAATGCCGAAGGGCATGACGACATCCTCGTCGTCGACGACCTTACCGACGGTCACAAGATCGTCAATCTTGCCGATCTCAAGATCGCCGACTATCTCGACAAGGACGATTTCCTGCCCCGCATGGAGGCCGGCTCGCTCGGCCGCATCGAGGCCGTGTTCCACCAGGGCGCCTGCTCGACCACCACCGAGTGGAACGGCAAATTCATGATGGAGGTGAATTACGCCTTCTCGAAACGGTTGCTGCATGCAAGCCAGAGTTTGCGCGTGCCTTTCCTTTATGCCTCCTCGGCTTCCGTCTATGGCGGCGGCTCGGAGTTCCTCGAGGATCCCGCGTTGGAACGGCCGCTCAACGTATACGCCTATTCCAAGAAGCTGTTCGACGACTATGTCAGGCGAACCGTGTTCGCCGGGCAGGCCGACCATTCACAGGTCGTAGGCTTGCGCTACTTCAACGTCTATGGCCCGCGCGAAGCGCACAAGGGCGCCATGGCCTCCGTCGCCTTCCATCTGTTCAACCAGGTCGAGCGAGGCGAGAACCCGAAACTGTTCGGCGCCTATGACGGATTCGGACCCGGCGAACAAAGCCGTGACTTCATCCATGTCGGTGATGTCGCCGACGTCAATCTGTGGCTGTGGAAACGGGGCTCAAGCGGCATCTTCAATTGCGGCACCGGCCGTGCCCAGCCCTTCCGCGCCATCGCCGAAACGGTGATCGACACGTTGGGTAAAGGGGAGATTGAATTCATCCCCTTTCCCGACCATCTCAAGGGCAGCTACCAGAGCTTTACGCAAGCTGATATGTCCCGTTTGCGCGCGGCCGGTTACAATGGCCAATTCCGGACAGTGGAAACCGGTGTCAGAGACTATGTCGAATGGCTGAAAGCCCAACGATCCTCGTGATCGGCCCACGCTGGGTGGGCGACATGGTGATGGCGCAGTGCCTGTTTTCGGCGCTGAAGGAGTTGCATCCCAACGCCGCCATCGATGTGCTGGCGCCTGCCTGGGCAGCACCCCTGGTCAAGCGCATGCCCGAAATCCGCCAGCAGATCGATTTTCCGCTCAAACCCGGCGCGCTCGAATTCACCCATCGCCGCCGCTTCGGCCGCCTGCTGCGCGGCCGCTACGACATGGCCTATATCCTGCCGGGCAGCTGGAAGTCGGCGCTGATTCCGTTCTTTGCCCGCATTCCGCGCCGTGTCGGCAATCTGCGCGAGATGCGCTATGGCCTGCTGACCGACGTCGTGCCATTGCCCGACAGCATCAAACGACGCACCGCGCAGGCCTATTTCGGCCTTGCCCAGGGCGGCAGTTTCCGGGCGCCCCGGCTTAGCGTGGACACGAAAAACCAGGTCGACCTGCTCGGCCGTTTCGGGCTGGCGCCGCAGAAATTCGTGGCCCTGATGCCCGGCGCGGAATTCGGCCCTGCCAAGCGCTGGCCCAGCGAAAGCTATGCCGGGCTTGCCAGCGGCTTCATGGGCAAAGGCTTGAAGGTTGCGCTGTTCGGCTCGAAGAACGACCGCGACGTGACGGCGGAGATCGCAGCCCTGGCCCCCGGCGTCGTCGACCTCGCCGGACAGACGCGGCTGGAGGACGCCATCGACCTGATATCCGCCGCCAGGCTGGCTGTGTCCAACGACAGCGGACTGATGCATGTCGCGGCCGCCGTCGGCACGCCGATCGTCGCCGTCTACGGCTCGACCTCGCCCGAAAACACGCCACCGCTGGCGGAGCGCCGCGACCTGGCCGACTTCCAGCGTCTTCAGGCAGTTGAGGTGGCCGAGCGGACAGACCTTCTGGTGGCCTGT
>NZ_RZPI01000703.1:0-2819 GCF_003998715.1 Mesorhizobium sp. M7A.F.Ca.CA.002.15.2.1 | reverse complement strand
CGCCACTTTCGACGCCGCCTGGCAGTTCATGGACCTCGCCGATTTCCTCACCTGGCGGGCGACCGGCAGCCTTGCCCGTTCGGTCTGCACGGTGACCTGCAAATGGACCTATCTGGCGCATGAGAGCCGCTGGGACGAGACGTATTTCCGCAAGATCGGCCTCGGCGCGCTGGCCGACGAGGCATTCGCGCGCATCGGCACCGAGATCGTGCCGGCCGGTGCCGCACTCGGCGGCGGATTGACCGCGCAGGCAGCAGCAGACCTTGGTCTCAACCCCGGCACCGCGGTGGCGGCCGGACTGATCGACGCGCATGCCGGGGGCGTCGGCACGGTCGGCGCGCGCGGCGATTTCGGCAGCGTGCTGTCGCGCATGGCCTATGTTTTCGGCACCTCGGCCTGCACCATGTCGTCGACCGCCGAGCCGGCCTTCGTCGACGGTGTCTGGGGTCCGTATTTCTCGGCCATGGTGCCGGGCCTGTGGCTGAACGAGGGCGGCCAGTCGGCAGCTGGTGCTGCGATTGATCATCTGGTGCGCATGCATCCTGCAGCCGGCGAAGCGACCGCCAAAGCGCAAGCCGAGGGGCTCAGTCTCAGCGCCTGGCTGTCGCTGCAGGCGCAAAGCCGCAATGGAGCCGCGGCCACGCCGGCCCTGGTCGGCGGCATCCATGTCGTGCCGGAGTTCCTCGGCAACCGCGCGCCCTTCGCCGACCCGGACGCGCGCGCGCTGATCGCCGGGCTCGATCTCGACACCAGCCTCGACAGCCTGGTCGGGCTCTATGTCGCCGGGGTCTGCGGGCTGGGCTACGGCGCGCGCCAGATCGTGCAGGCCGAACATCAGAAAGGCATTGCCGTCGACACCATCGTGGTCAGTGGCGGCGCCGGCCAAAGCCCGCTGGTGCGCCAACTGCTGGCCGACACCACAGGCATGGTGGTGGTGGCCTCGACCTCGCCGGAACCGGTGCTGCTCGGCTCGGCGATGCTGGGCGCGGTCGCCGCCGGTGCCTACAAGGATGTGGCGGCGGCGATGGCCGGCATGTCGGAACTCGGCGAGGTCTATCATCCCGACGCTACGCTGGCCGGCTGGCATGCCAAACGCTTCGCGGCGTTCGAATTGCTGCAGCAGGCGGGCAAGGCCATCCGAGGCTGAAGCGCGCGGCTTCTGTCCGGCTTTGTCAGGAGCGTAGCGAACACCGCTTGGCGGTTTAGCCGGAAGCTGGCAGCTTTGTTCTGTCGTGGACCCTCCAGCAGCACGCGACGAGGGCAGGGCGACAGGACCAGGAGGCCCTAATGGTGGACGAAGCTAAACCGCCGCTACCATTCGCATCGGATGAGGTGCCGTGGACGGAATGGTCCGATGTGCCACGCTTCGGCCTGCGCTACCGGCATTTGTCGCTGGCTGCCCTTGGCGAAAAACACCGTGTCGGCGTGGCAATCGAGGAGCTTCCGGCTGGCAAGCAGTCCTCGCCGGCGCATTACCATATTTTCGAGGAAGAGCATGTCTTCATCCTCGAAGGGGCGCTTACCGCGTATGTCGGCGACGCGGCCTATGCCATGAAGTCCGGCGACTACATCTGCTTTCCCGCCGGTGCCGCGGCGGGGCATTGCCTGATCAATACCAGCGACGCACTGTGCCGCTATGTCATCGTCGGCGAGCGCAACCCGAATGAAGTGGTCGTCTACACCGCCTCCAACAAGGTGCTGGTACGCGCCCTGGGCCGCCGCGCGATCTTCGATCTCGCAGCCATCCGAACTTACTGGGACGGCGAGAACACCGGCCTTACCGCCGGCGATCCGCTGCCGTCGGATGTGACGGCCGGTGTCACCAAACCCCCGGCCGCGCCGATCCCGCCGATCGCCAGCGATGCTGTCGAATGGAAGGTCGAAGGCGAAGGCCCGCGGTTCGGCGGCCGGTCCAGGCACCTGACTTATGCCGCGCTGGGACGCTCCGACTATCATGTCGGCATGCTGATCGAAGCGCCGGCGCCCGGCATGCGCCTGGCGCCCCGGCACTATCACATGCTGGAAGAGGAGCATGCGCTGATCCTGGAAGGGGAGGTGACGCTGCTGCTTGGCGAGGAGCGCCACGAAATGAAAGCCGGCGACTATGTCTGCTTTCCGGCCGGCCTGGCGGTCGGGCATTCCTTCCTCAACAGCGGCACGGGGCCGTGCCGCTACCTGATGATCGGCGAGAAAAATCCCAACGAGGTCTGCGTCTATCCAGATTCCAACAAGATGGCGGTCGACGCCTTGCGCCGGCGCGACGGCATTTTCGACATGGGAGCGGTGAGGCGGTACTGGGACGGCGAAGAGATGGAGTAGCCCCCGGCTTCACAGCTCCTTCTCCGCCAACTCCCTGAATTCGTCGGGAACCGAGCGCGCCGCCTCCAGCGCCACCGTGCCGTAGCCGACCGCCTGTTTGCCAAAGCGCTCGCGGATCTTGTCGATGGCGCGGTCGGCGTCGAAGCGTGCTAGGCCCTTCTTCGTGCCGGGCCGGCGCCTCTCGTCGGCGAGGCCAAGCGGCAGGTCGAGCTGTAACTCGAAGCTTTCCTCAAGATGCGAGACCGAGATCGCCAGCAGCGAGATCGTTTTCTCCTGTGGATTGTCGGCAAGCAGGCCGCGCACCAGATCGCCGGCGATCTCGGCCAGCATCGCGGTCGCCGAGATCGGCTGGTCAAGCGTGATCGAACGGGTGACGGCGCGGAGATCGGCAGAGCGCACGCGTACCGTCACCGTGCGGCCGGGCCTTGCCTTGGCGCGCAGCCGGCTGGCGACGCGGTCGGCCAGATGCAGCAGTGTCGGCACGATGACCCGTGCCATAG
>NZ_RZPI01000702.1:0-2820 GCF_003998715.1 Mesorhizobium sp. M7A.F.Ca.CA.002.15.2.1 | reverse complement strand
GCCGTCGCGCAGGTCGGCGGCGAGATCGTCGAAGATCGCGTCCTTGGGCGGTTCGATCTCCTCGAGCAGCTGTTCCATCAACTGGTCATCATGGTCGGCCAGCGTCTCCAGCATCGAGAAACGCGCTTCGAGCTCGCGCGCCTTCTCGTCGCCGGGAATCTGCGCCACCTCGCTTTCGGCATATTCGCGATAGATGTAGGCGCGCTCCAGCGCCAGGTCGATCGAACCAATGACGACGCCGTCCTTGCGCAGCGGAATCTGGCGCAGCAGCAATGGCACGGCACTGGCCGGCTGCAGCATCTTCAGCGTGTCGCGCACGCCGGTGATTGCCTTGTCGACCTTGTTGAGAAACAGGATGCGCGGCACGCCGAGATCGTCGAGCTTGCGCATGATCAGTTGCAGGGCAGGGATCTTCTTTTCATCGGCCTCGGCCACGACCACCGCGAGGTCGCAGGCGGCCAGCACCGGTTCGGCTTCGAAAGAGAATTCGATGGAGCCGGGACAGTCGACGAAGGTGATCTGCTCGCCCATGAATTCGGTGGTGGCGATCGTCGCCTCGACGCTCATGGCGTGGGCGCGCGCCTCGGGCGAATGATCTGAAACGGTGTTGCCTGATGAAACGGGATTTTGTCGGGGAATTGAGCCCGTACGGGCCAATATGGCTTCGAGAAGTGTCGTCTTACCGCTTGCGAAGGGACCGACTATGGCAATGCATTTCGGTCCCGTGCGTCGTCCTCCGGCGCGAGTACCCATGACTGACCTCCACTCAGGCGTTTCCCGTAGGACCGACTGGCATGCATGGTTCAGGCGTGGTCAATCGGTCCTGAGCGGCGGCCGGCCTGTTCGACCGTCGCGGGCGGGGTTCTTTTCAAGTCCACCTGCCCAAAGCCATCGTCCCACTTGTTTGCCGGCAGGGCAAGGAAAATAGAAATCCTTTGCTCGGCCGTGGACCCGTGCTGGCCATATAGGGGGCTGGCAGCCGGAAGCTGTTGCACGTCGGCCGATATCGGCGGAAACTGAAGCTGGCGACCCGTCGCCCGCTGTTTTGAAGGACCATCGACCCATGAAGATCATTGCCTGCGGCAGCGTGCCGACCGTCATCGCGCCGGAAAAATACTTCACCGGCCGGGTGCTGCAGACGCCGATCATCGAGAAAGAGGCGCCGGCGCGGCTGCGAGCCACGCTGGTCAGCTTCGAGCCGGGCGCGCGCACCCACTGGCATACGCATCCGCTTGGCCAGACGCTCTACGTGACGGTGGGCGCCGGGCTTGCCCAGACGTGGGGCGGCCCGATCCAGCAGATCAGGGCGGGCGACGTCATCTCGTTCGCGCCTGGCGAAAAACACTGGCATGGCGCGGCGCCGAAATCGGCGATGACGCATATCGCCATGCAGGAGGCGCTCGACGATGTCCATGCCGACTGGCTGGAAGCGGTGACATCGGAACAATATGACGGCTGAATGCTCAGTCCGCAGGAACCCGGCTTCTATTCCAGCCGCAACATTTTCAGAAGAGGGCGACTCGCGGCGAGTCCCGTACCATGGCGCAGGCCATACTCAGTCGCCGGATCGACAGCGCCATGCCGCCCGTTCAACTGACCGTCGGCCAGTAATTTGCGAAACTCACGTCCGGACATAGCCATGTCAAAGCACCGTTTGCCCCTGGTCGCCGCTGTCTATCTTGGTTCGTTCGTGGCTCTGCTCGACGTCAGCATCGTCAATGTCGCGCTGCCGACCATCCAGCAGGCGTTGCAAACCGATTTCGGCGGCCTGCAATGGGTGGTCGACGCCTACACGCTGTGCCTGTCGGCCTTCATGCTGTCGTCCGGCCTGATCGGCGACCGCTATGGCCGCAAGCGCTCATGGCTGGCCGGCGTCGGCATCTTCGTGGCCGGCTCGCTGATCTGCGCCGTCGCGCCCAATTTGCCGGTGCTGCTGGCCGGCCGGGTCGTACAGGGCATCGCCGGCTCGCTGCTCATTCCAGGCGCGCTGTCGATCCTGACGCAAGCCTTTCCCGATGCGCGCCAGCGCGCCGGCGTCATTGGCGGCTGGGCGTCGTTCGCCGCCACCTCTCTGCTCGTTGGTCCCGTCCTCGGTGGCATCCTGGTCGAGACCGTCGGCTGGCAAAGCATCTTCCTTATCAACCTGCCGCTTGGTCTGATCACGATCGCGCTCGGTGCTGCTTCGATCAACGAGACGGCGCATCCCGAACATGCCCATCTCGATCTCGTCGGCCTGGCTCTCAGCATCCTGTGGCTGGGGGCGCTGACCTTTGGCCTGATCTCGGCCGGCGAGAATGGTTGGGGCGAGCCAAGGACGGTCACGGCGCTCATCGCAGGTGTCGTCGGCCTGGGTGCTTTCCTCGGCTTCGAGGCGCGCACGGCACGGCCGATGCTGCCGCTTGGCCTGTTCCGTGACGTCCGCTTTGCCGTCGCCAATGTCGCTTCGTTCGCGCTCGGCTTCACCTCCTATTCCAGCGTCTTCTTCTTCTCGATGTTCCTGCAGCAGGTGCAGGGCTGGTCGCCGACGCAGACCGGCCTGCGCATGGCGCCGGCCTTCATCGTCCAGATCGTGGTGTCGCCGTGGATCGGCAGGCTGAGCGCGCGCTATGGTCACTCCGCGCTGATGAGCATCGGCTATGTTGCTATCGGCCTGTCCATGCTCGGCATGTGCTGGGCCGGTCCTTCGACGTCCTACGCGATGCTGTGCCTTCTGTTCGCCATCGGCGGCCTCGGCAATGCGCTTGCAATCCCGACCGGCAGCGCTGCCGCCATGTCCTATGCGCCGACACCATGCCCGAGCGTTCGCGCGGCGCATAGGAC